>CALEWF010000147.1 GCA_937925455.1 uncultured Flavobacteriales bacterium
ATATGATAACCGGATAATAGGTAGGAATAATATTCATAACTGATGTTTTTGATTTTTTAAAATTGTTTCTAACGTCCAAGGAATATTTTTTTGAAAAGGTTGTTTTCTTACCGGACAATGATGAATGGTGCAAATAGCACAAGAATTAAACTCACAGGGGTCGGTATGAATAAAAAACTCTACACGGTCTTCAAAATGTTGGTTAATCCATTGGTCTATGGCTTCAATTTCTCTATGTGCTTGCTCTACCGTAAAGTAATATGGAACTGTAATATGGCAATCAATATGAAGCATATTACCATATTTGATAGCTCGCATGTTATGCACATCAATCAAGTTGGGACTTCGATTTTTACCAATGGTTTGTATAATGGTATCAATCAGCTCCGTATCTGTTTCATCCATAATACCACTAATAGATTTTCGTAATATTTTGTATCCGGTAATAATTATGATATTACCAAATATTATTGCCACAGCACTATCCAACCATCGCCAAGATGTAACATACAGTACCCCCAAACCAACAACCAGACCTGCTGTTGAATAAGCATCGGATTGCAAGTGCTTACCCCCAGAGATAAGCACCAGTGAATTGTTTTTTATTCCTTTATTTTCGACCATTATTCCCACCAAAAAATTCAATACTCCCGATGCAACAATTAAAAATATACCCATATCAAGGCTATGAATTTCGTGCGGCACAAATAAGCTGTATATTGATTTAATTACAATAGCTAAGCCAGCCATAATAATCATTCCTCCTTCTACCGAAGCCGAAATAAATTCTACTTTACCGTGACCATACGGATGATCTACATCTTTAGGTTTAGCGGCTAAGATTAAACTGTATAATCCAAGTAAAGATGCCAGCACATTTACCACAGATTCTGCCGCATCGGTAAGAATGGCATCGGAATGGGTAATAAGAAATGCAATAAATTTTGCACTGGAAAGCAATATCGCCGTACCAAGCAAAATCCACTGAAATCGTAAGTTTTCTTTATTCTTCAACTTTTTTAAAATACTGCAAATTACGTATTTTTATAGAACTCCATACTTGTATTGCAAAGTTTGCGTTTAATTTATCAAATCATAAAAATTAATCGCTTTTTGAATGAAAACCTTGCATCGAAATAAAAAACAGAATCTGATTCTCCTGATTATGATGATAATCAGCATTTACAAAAACCATGCATCGAATGGGGGTTTTGACCGACTTTTTAGACTACAAATCCATGTTTTTGAAATGGAACTGGCGAAAAATAATTTTTTTCAGGCTAAAAATTGCTTAGATATGCTCTACAAATTATATCCACAACACGAGGAATTTTTGAATGAGCGTAGCAAAGAATTGATAATAAAAGACTATGAAGAAAACTTTCTGAAGCTTCGATCAATGGACGAGAAAGATGTGCAATGGACAGGAAGTGTAAAAAACTGCAACCCGGGGAAAATAAATCCAGATGCAATTAAAAAAACCATTCAAATGATTAGTTACTTTAGAAGGCAAGCGGGCTTAAATGACAAATGCACGGATGTAGATTCATTCAATATCTATTGCCAACATGCAGCATTAGTTATGGAAGCCATGAACGACATTGACCATTATTTAAATAAAAAACATCCTTGTTATACTGAATTGGCAAGAAAAGCAGCAAAAAGTTCAAACCTTAGCTACGGCAGGATAGGACCTGATGCCATAATTGGCCAAATTCATGATGTAAAATCAGAAATTGTTGGCCACCGTTTATGGCTATTCAATCCCTTTAATACCAAATTTGGAGTGGGTATAACCAATCATATAACCGTTATCGGGGTATTAGGAAAATTTACCCAATATGAATATCACACAGAATTGAATAAAGACTATTACGAAGGAAAAAAATATGTAGCCTGGCCACCGGCTGGTTATGTGGTAGATGGTATTTTACCCAAGCGCTGGTCATTTTCTTTATACAATGGCTACTTTGGAGAAGCCAACCTAAAAATGTATAAATTAAAAAACGGCAAAAAAGAATTGGTTAACACACAAATTACTGCTCAAAACAGTGATAATAACTATGGCATTAGCTCTATAACTTGGGAGGGCGTACATGGCTGGGACATTGTGGAAGAAACCACATTTGAAATACAAATTACCAACGTTTATTTGAAAAACGAATTTGAAAATGTAAATAAAAGCATCACCCCCCTTAGTTTTACCTATCAGGTAAAGGTATTAGACGTAGATAAATTGTAATTTATAGCTATCTTCGCATCAGTAATATCAAAAGTATGCATGGAGTCGGCCATTGAATTATACAAAAAGCATATTGGTCAGTATGTAACCACTGCACCATCGCCATTTTCTAACTGGCTAAGAGGTAAAATATTAGATGTAAGCGAAGAAGGAATTGCCTTAGAATTTATGGTACGTGAAGAAATGACCAATCCATTAAAAATGCTACATGGAGGAATGATTGCTGCTATCATGGATGATATGATAGGTATGACCTTGTTTGTAACCGGAATAAAAAACTTTTATGCCAGTGTAAACCTGCATGTAGATTTTATCTCAAACGTTCGTGTGGGAACAACCGTAGTGGCTAAAACAAGTTTTATAAAAAAAGGGAAAAAAGTAATTTTGGTAGAGTGTAAATTGTATGGACCGGAAAATAAGTTACTCGCCAAAGGCACATCAAATTTGGTAGAAACGGAAGGAATAGCTTATTCTCATAACCTATGAATCAAGTAACCACTCGTTTTTATCTTTCAACCCTGCGCATACTGTCAGTGGCGATGGCCGGATCCATATTAATTTTTACAACAACCATAGTCATTCTTCAATTAGAGGAAACACAAACCATAGAAGAGCATACTATCATTTATCGCTATATTCCATATTTTTTCTCGTTTATTTCTATCCCTATTTCCACCTTACTTTTTAAAAATACCATTGGAAAAAGAACCGGTAATTCATTGAAGGAAAAACTTATTGCATATCGTTCAGCTCACATATTAAGAGTTGCATTATTAGAAGCTCCCGGATTGCTTGCCGGTGCAATGTTTAGCATATCAGGCGATTGGATTGCATTAATTCCAGCCCCCATTGCTTTACTTTTTATCTTATTGAATATTCCTACTTCAGACCGAATCATTCAGGAGTTGGAACTTGAAGGCAATGAAGCTTCGCTGCTTCGAGACCCGGATTCTGTATTGTATTAACTGAATTTATATTCACAACTCTTTAAATTCATTTTATTTGAATAAAGTTATTCATGGGGGTGGACGCGTATTTCTACGCCTCGTAGGGGCGAATTCACCCACTGCCCCAATGTTCCTAACGCTATTGAGAGGGCAAGAGCCCGAAGCAATCTCTTTCTAAGAAAGCATATACTTTGTAACATACAGTTATAAGCATGTGTATTACGACCGACAACTCGACAACAAACCGACAAAAACATACGACGAAAATGCCAACGCTTTGTAAGCTCCCCCGAAAATAGTACAGTTTAAAACCTAAAATCCGCAAGTAAAATTATTAACGTGTTAAA
>CALEWF010000148.1 GCA_937925455.1 uncultured Flavobacteriales bacterium
TAATTTAGAAATTAATACAGAAGCATTAAAAACCTTAGGTGGAAATTTCGTAATTTCGTCAGCTGAAATTGTAAACCCAGAAAAAACAGGTTTACAACTTGAAAAAGTTTTTGAAGATAAAAATTCATGGTGGAAACTATATTTATATAGTATAATATAAAATTCATGACCCGCATTCGTTTCCGATTAGTATCTCCGGCAATATTATCCTTAGTCTTCTTCCCTCCACTCGGAATTGGCGGATTATTTTATTTAATAGCTGGATTTGTATATCAGCACTTAGGAAAAAAAGAAGCTGCAGAACACTCTTTTGTTTTATCTAATAAAATGATTGAAATGAGTGTGTATGGATTTTTGATTCTTATTACGATTGCATCGTTTATAGTTTTCTGGATGGGTGGAATTTTAATATCGGTTGTCGAATCGTTTTATTGATTACCTGCTATGAGCATATACAGTACTTACGAGGAATTACTAAAAGAAACAGCCCTGAAAGATGATCGCATTGTAGTAATGACTGCTGAAAACCGGGCATTGATACGCAACCTTCCTCCGATTTTAGGTAACCGATTTATTGATACCGGTATCACAGAACAATGCATGATAGGTGCAGCTGCCGGGCTGGCACTTCGGGGCCGCAAACCGGTAGTGCATGCCTTGGCTTCGTTTCTTACCATGCGTGCTTTTGAATTTATTAGAACGGATGTAGGAATTTCTGGCTTGCCGGTAAAACTTACCAGTTTTGTACCCGGATTTCTCTCTGACGGAAATGGTCCAACCCATCAAGCCATTGAAGACATTTCGTTGATGCGTGGAATTCCTGGTATGCAGGTATATGCGCCGGCCGATAATGAAGACATGTTACTTATGCTGCCTGAAATATGGAAGAATGAATCACCTGCTTATGTACGTGCCAATACCCGGGCTGCTATTTACAAGCACGCTCCATTTGAACTGGGCAAAGCAGAAGTAATTAGTCAAGGAAAAGATGTAACCATTTTGGTGTATGGAATGCTATTTGAACAAGCCTTAGCTGCCAAAGAACTATTAGAAAAGTCAGGATTGCAAGTTGGGTTAGCCAATATGCGCAGCTTAGTACCAATTGACGAAGCCTACATTTTAGAAATTGCCAAAAGTGGTAGTTTGATAATTACGTTGGAGGATCATTTTCTAATTGGTGGTCTATACAGTATTGTTGCTGAAATCCTACTAAAAAATCAGTTAACAGCCAAGGTATTCCCTATGGCACTCGAAAACCGATGGTTTAAACCCGGGCTGCTCAGTGAAGTTTTGGAATACGAAGGTTTTACTGCAAATAAAATAGCAGAAAAAATACTGGCAACATATAAACCCGGCAAAATCAATTCATTTGAAAAAGTAACTGTTATTGAGAACACTTTCGATGAATGAATAGATTTTAATAATTTGGATTTCTAACTTTCAAAGTGTATTTTTATGTCGTTGGTTATAAAATCATTTTATGAAAAAAATATTACTTATCGTATCTATAACGTTTTTAATTAAACAAATCTCTGCCCAAAGCATACAGATTTTGGATGCATCCAATAACAATGTTACAAACGGTAGTTATACCGAATACAATGTAGATCCTAATATCACATTTCCAAGTGATTCTCCAGTAGAACCTCGATTTTATGTGGTAAATACAACCGGAAATGCAATAGATGTATATGTAAAGAAAGTTTACTTGAATGTACCATCAGAAACATTAAATCAGTTTTGCTGGGCAGGAGGATGCTGGACTCCATCAACCTTTGTATCGCCAGGTTCACAGCAAATTGCGGCTTATGATACAACCAGTAATTCTGAATCCTTAAAGCCACAATTTTTTTCCAGAGCCAGTAGTAGCAGCCCTGCATTTTCAGGCACATGCAGCATTCGTTATGTGGCTTATTTAGCAAACAATCCCAACGATTCTGCGTATGTGGATGTTAATTTCACTACCTTAATGAGTATTGACAATGTGAAGGAAAACAATAAGATATCCGCTTTTTATCCAAACCCTGCTAAAGATGTAATATATTTCAATTATCAGATTGAAAATACCGACCAAGCCATGATTTCAATTTTTGATTTGACCGGCAGCAAAGTAAAAGATCTGAAGTTTAACAGTACAAACGGAACGTTGAAGGCAGATATTTCTTCACTTAAATCCGGTGTATATTTCTTCACACTGTATGTAAGGAATAAAGCTATACTAACGCGCAAAATCATTGTAGCTAAATAGTATTTTTTAAACATCACGAAAAGGCCGGATTTTCATAATCCGGCTTTTTTATAAAAACCCAAACTGTGTTTAGAATATATCAATCATACTGTTTTATAGGGGGCGGATTCACCCGCTGCCCCATCTGCTGCGGATGGCAGTGTAAAGCCCGCAGGGGCGAAGCCCACAGGGCACGGGGTAGCGGGGCTGAGGGTACGAAGACACCGCTACCCCGATGCCCTGTGTGGCTGAGACCCGAGGACTTGGAACGGACAGCCGCTTTAAGCAGCCTAATATCAATACTTTAATGACAATTTTGGGGTAATAACAATATCCCTTGCCCCAGGAATATTTTCTGAGTTGGTAAAAGCAATTTTATTTGATGTGCAAAAAAATGAATACGATTTTTTTCGCTAAAAAATGATTTTTTGAGGGGCTTTTTCACATAGATAATCCTAAATTTCAATAACTTAGAACAAAAAACTGTTAATGACTGCCATTAGAAATTTCTATTAATGACAATTTGGGGATAAAACTAATCCCCAATTGTTTTGTTAGCTTTGTGTAAACATTTGATAGCAGCATACACGTGGCAGTAACACCCTATAATTCAAACAAAAGTAAAAAAGAACAGGTGGCTGAGATGTTTGACAACATTTCGCATCGTTATGATTTTCTCAATCACTTTTTATCTCTGGGAATTGATAAGCTATGGAGAAAAAAAGTAGTAAAACTAATCAAGAAGCAATCGCCTGAAAAAATACTGGATATTGCTACCGGTACTGCAGATTTAGCAATTGCTATGGCAGCTTCTGGAGCAAGGCAAATTCAGGGAATTGATATATCTGAAGGCATGTTATCTATTGGCCGTAAAAAAATTCAAAACAAAAAACTACAACATCTGATTTCGCTTCAATGGGGAGATTCGGAAGATATTCCCTTTCCCGATGCCCATTTTGATGCTGTAACCGTAGCTTTTGGGGTTCGAAATTTTGAGCATCCCCTCAAAGGATTGCAGGAAATATATCGTGTTTTAAAACCGGGGGGGATGATTTATGTGCTTGAATTTTCGCAGCCCCAACGTTTTCCTATTCGCCAGCTGTATTTCTTTTATTTTCGGCACATTCTTCCTGTGTGGGGTAAAATTGTATCGAAAGATCCGGCAGCTTACACCTATTTACCTGAAAGTGTAAAAGCCTTTCCGTATGGAGAAGCTTTTTTAAAACTACTCTCTGAATCGGGATTTAAAAAGCCTGCTGAACAGTCGTTGTCATTTGGAATTGCCAGCATTTATACCGGCATAAAATAAAAAGGTTGTATCTTCGTTTTGATTCCGTTATCATACTGTGTTGCGCATTAAATACATTCTGATTATTATTCTGTTTATAGAAACCGGGGTTGTACAACTGCAAGGGCAGGTTCGTCAACGCAGGCAAAGAACCATTCAAACAGAAAACATGCCCAAGTATGACCGGCGCTTGTTTCATTTTGGAATTAACCTGGGAATAAACATGAACTGGCTAGCTGTAAGGCCCATTGGCGATTTGCGAACCCTTCAGCCAGACACGGTATATTCGGTAAATTATTTAATTCAACCGGGATTTACCATGGGGATTGAATCAAACCTTCGATTGAGTGATAATTGGGATTTTCGTTTTACTCCATCGCTGACCTTAGGAACTCGTTCCTTGGTATATCAACGTCCTCGCAGCGTAGTTAATCAATTGGATATAGAGTCCACGCTTTTGGAATTTCCTCTCTATTTTAAATTTAAGTCCGTTCGATTAACTAACTGGCGGGCTTATGTAATTGGGGGAGGGAAATATATGTATGACCTATCGAGTAAAATTAAAGCAGAAAATGCAGCTGAATATCCGGTAAAACTCTATCCGCATGATGTAACGGCTGAGGTGGGTTTTGGAATGGATTTCTATCTTCCCTATTTTAAATTTTCTACCCAGCTCAAAGCTTCGTTCGGATTTTTGAATCTCAAATATCCGGAAAACAACATGTTTAATAATGCCATTGACCAAATTAATTCCCGGTCAGTTTTCATCCAGTTTTTATTTGAATAATGATTCGCCAGGCGGACATTCTCATTACCCCGCACGATGCCCAAGACCGGTTAACAGTTCGCAGAATGTTGGCATCCGTATTACATGTGCCTGCTGCTGATATTCGCGATTTTGTTTTACTCAGACAATCCATTGATGCACGGGGAAAAACCGTAAAATTTCAACAACGATATCAGGTTTTTATTGGGGAAAATCGTCCACCTGCCCCTCAATTCTCCCCAATTTTTAATAAAGTTACGCATGCTGAACCGGTACATATTATTGGAGCCGGACCCGCCGGGCTTTTTGCAGCTATTCAACTAATTGCTTTAGGTAAAAAACCCATTATTATAGAACGCGGCAAAGATGTAAAAGCCCGAAGACGTGATTTAGCCTTACTTACCAAACAGCACATTGTAAATCCTGAATCTAATTACTGTTTTGGTGAAGGGGGAGCCGGCACGTATTCTGATGGCAAACTTTACACCCGGTCAGACAAACGAGGAGACATTCACAAAGTACTTCAACTATTTCATTACTTCGGTGCTTCGCACGATATTTTGGTAAATGCCCGACCACATATCGGAACGAATAAACTGCCTGATGTGATTGTTGCCATGCGTGAATTTATCCGGCAAGCCGGCGGTGAAGTACATTTTGAACATAAATTAGAAGATATCCATATTAAAGACAACACAATCCATTCAATAACGGTAAATGGAGTAGCCACGGAATGCCGAAAGCTGATTCTTGCCACCGGACATTCGGCCCGCGATATTTTCAGGCTGCTGCATCTTAAAAATATAGCAATTGAAGCTAAACCATTTGCATTGGGCGTTCGGGCTGAACATCCTCAATCGCTAATTGACAGGATTCAATACCATTGTGAAACCCGAAGCGAATTACTTCCTCCCTCCTACTATAGCTTAGTAACCCAAGTGATGCATAGAGGAGTATATTCATTTTGCATGTGTCCGGGAGGAATTATAGCGCCTTGTGCTACCAATCCGGGAGAAGTAGTAACCAACGGATGGTCTCCTTCTAAACGAAATAATCCTTTTGCCAACTCTGGCATAGTTGTAGAGGTTACGCTTGAAGATATTGCCCGTTATACTGGACGTAGAGATGCATTAGCAGCCCTTGACTTTCAGGCTTCGATTGAGCAAAAAGCCTGTATTGGTGGTCCCAAAAGCCAAATAGCCCCAGCTCAACGAATGACTGATTTCTGCCAACAAAAGGTTTCTTCTTCCCTACCCAATTGTTCTTACCTGCCCGGAGTAAGCAGTGCAGACCTGCATACTATTCTTCCACCTTTTGTAGCTCAGCGTCTTCAAGTTGGATTTAAAGAGTTTGGCAAAAAAATGAAAGGGTATTATACCCATGAAGCCGTACTGGTAGCCCCGGAATCACGTACGTCTAGCCCGGTTCGTATTCCACGCAACAAAATCAACTTACAACACCCCGGGGTAAAGGGGTTATTTCCCTGTGGTGAAGGGGCTGGATATGCCGGAGGAATTATATCAGCAGCCGTTGATGGAATAAGATGTGCCACAGAATCAGCCAAATAAAATTTTCACATAAAGGGGTGTGAATAAAATGAACGTTAAAAATTTGTCGTTATTAAGAGGGTTTGGTAATTTTAAACTAAACAATAAAAATCCGGGCTTATGAGTACAACCATGTTAGAGTATGCCAAAACCATCCTGGAAAAAGTAAGTTTTGATGTTAAACTTTTTAAAAAAGAATTTGAAAAAGCAGTAAAAATGCTGATGCCTGAGGAAGTAAATGAATTAATTAGTTGGATTAAAAGCCACTTCGCTGGCCAGCCGGTGCTGGAAGCCATTGAAATTGAAAAGTAAAAAAGCGGGCGAAGCCAAAAAAATGCCTTTTTTGTTTTGTACCCTGACGTGTTTCGTCAGGGTTTTTTGTGTAACTAATAACAAAATAGTTTTACACACCAAAGCAGCATCTCCCCACTAAAAAAAATAACATAGTGTGATGATTAAAAAACGATTGGTTACTAAAAATTTATTTTTAACCCAAAATTGTCATTAGAGTGTATTGAAATAAATAATAGGCTGCTTTAAGCGGCTGTCCGTTGCAAGTCCTCGGGGCTCAGCCACACAAGGCATCGGGGTAGCGGTGTCTTCGTGCCCTCAGCCCCGCTACCCCGTGCCCTGTGGGCTTCGCCCCTACGGGCTTTCCACTGCCATCCGCAGCAGACGGGGCAGCGGGTGAATCCGCCCATACGAGGCGGAGATACTAGCGGCTGCCCCTATAATACAATTCTAATGACAATTTTGGGGTTAATCGAATCAAAATCAATCATACAAACGTTGTATCATTACATATGGCAAAAGCCTCTAAAAGAACCCTGATTACACTGATTATACTTGTTACTGTTGCCTGCATCATAGGTATTGGATATTGGTGGTCAAAGAAAAAAAGCAAACCTATTTTTCCTCAAGAATCAGTAAAAACCGGGCCTGCATTTTTATCGCCTGTTTACGAAGCTTTTGCAGATTCAGTTTTACTTACAATGAATACCAAACAAAAAATTGCCCAACTTTTCTTTTTCGACATTCAATCCAATACCTTGCCTGAACAGATTAATAGCTGCGGTGGAATATTAATTCCTTCAACGCAACTATACCATTCGTTGCCAATTATTATAACGATGCAGGCAAATGCAAAAATTCCCGTACTAATTGGAACAGATTCAGAAATGGGGCTTGCCTTTGGTAATCATCCGGATTTAATGCCTCCGGATGGCGCCAGCATCCTCAATATATCGAACGACTCGGTGATTGAAGCGTTAGCACTTCGCATGGCTAATACTTACAAACAATATCAAATTAACATAACGTTTGCCCCAAACCTTTCGCTTTATTTTCATTCATCCATTACAGGGTATGATTTACAAAACGAACAACAAACATATGATATCATACATCGCACCCTGTTATTTCACCAAACATTATCAAACGAAGGAATAGCTGTTTGTCCTACCGGCTTTTCTAACTATACCAATACTCCATCCATTCCTACTTTAAAAAACTTTATTCCCACGTTTGCTGCAGTAACCGATAGTTTAAAAAAACTTACACTGACTACGTGGGCAGACAGTGGACTGTTAGCACTTTCGGTAAAACATTATCCAGACTTGCATACATTAACCGACCGATTACTAAGTAAGCCGGCAGTAAGTGATTCATTACGACGTATTACAGCATTCTCTGGGCTGGTAATTTCTGACTTAAGAGACCGATGGAATGACCAACTATACCTTAGAAAAGAATTGTATCCTCAAGCAATACTGAATGGTTCTGATATGTTATTGATTAATGATAGCCTGGCAGAGTCCATAGAAATCATTGCTGCCGAAATTGGCAAATCCATTTCAAAAACTGAGCTTGACCGCAAAGTAAAACGCATTCTTATGCTTAAAGCCTGGTGTGGATTATTTCGCCCCAGAGTATATCCTGAACCGGAAAAATTAACCGATTCGTCATTTGTTGCATGGCAGCTTTTAGCAGAGAATTTATATGGCGAAACGATGGTAGTGGCTCGTGATGCAACAAGTTTAATACCATTACAAGACCTGCATCTCTACAAACCTATAATTATACAAACCGGAAATACAAGCACTCCATTTTTTATTGAAACCATCAATCAACATTTTCCAATTTCTAGCACATGGCTAAAACCAGAAAAAGACTCAACATATTATGCGGAACGAGAATCATACCTTAATGAATTTGGAACATACATCGTAGTAGCAGATACCACGCTATTTCAAAACAACGATTTATTCACGTTGAAACTACTTGAGAAGTTAAATAACAAAAAAAGGCTGATTTTTGTATGGTTAGGAACTCATAGTTATTTAAATAAACTTGATGCCTTTTCAACGGTACTAATTGCTTATGGCAATAATCTTACAGCACAAAAAGTTGCAGCCAATATAGTTTTGGGGGCTATGCCAGCCAAAGGCCAATTACCTTTTACCTGTAGCGAAACTTTTTGTTATGCTGATGGTGTAACACGTTCCATCACCCGAGTAAAATTTAGTATTCCGGAAGAAGTAGGTATAAATCGCCAATGGTTACGTCCTATTGATTCGATTGTACAATCCGGCTTAACCCGCCATGCAATGCCAGGCTGCCAACTATTTATTGCTGTGCAAGGAAAGGTAATTTGGAACAGAGCGTATGGTTATCATACTTACACAAAAGAACGAGAAGTTCGTTTGAATGATATTTATGATGTGGCATCGGTTACAAAAGTTGCAGCAACTACGTTGGCTATTATGAAACTTTATGATGAAGGGAAAATACAACCGGATAGTACCTTAGGATTTTATATGAAAGAATTGGAAAATTCAACCCTGAAAAGTGTAAAAATCCGAGATATACTCATTCATCAAGCGGGTTTTCCGGCAGCGCCTCCAGTATTTAAATTTTTACGAGCCATGCAGCGTTTCCGATCTCAAGGAAGAAATTCTCCGGCTGGCATGGCCAAGGGTGATACCCTTCACCGATTTGCATTTTCAGAAGTTCCGGATAAAGATTATTCATTACCAATTGCCGATGAAATATACTTACGAAATGATATGCCGGATACTATTTGGAACATTGTGAAGCAAACCAAACTAAACCTGCCTGCAGAGTTCAAATACAGCGACATGAGCATGTATGTAATGATGAAACTGGTAGAACACATCACCCAAAAATCATTGAGCGAATACGTAAACGAACAATTTTATCGCCCGCTAATGCTTAATACCACAGGTTTTAATCCCTTAAACCGTTTTGAAAAAGAACGAATCATTCCAACAGAATATGATAAAGTATTTCGTAGGCAACAAATTCACGGGTATGTTCACGATCCCATTGCCGCATTACTTGGCGGAGTGAGTGGCCACGCAGGATTATTTAGCAGTGCTTCTGATTTAGGAATTTTAATGCAAATGGTTCTGAATGGCGGAAGCTACGGAGGACGAAAATATTTTTCTCCACATACCGTAGAAATCTTTACATCGCAACAGCCAGGTACACACCGTGCTTTGGGCTGGGATCATCAGTATCCATCTCGTTCTCCATCAATAGCAGACAGTGCCTCTCTAAAAACTTATGGACACTTAGGATTTACAGGTACCTGCGTATGGATTGATCCTACCCACGAACTGGTATATGTTTTCCTTTCAAACCGTGTATATCCCAATGCAGAAAACAAACGACTGATGGGATTACGTATTCGACAAAACATTCATCAGGTAATGTATGATGCGCTAAGAAAAAGGGATGCAAGAAAATAATTTTTGGATTAGATAGTAACCCAATAAACCAGCTTAATGATTACACCACGATTTTTAGATGAAAAATCTAACGTATTAAAGTTGTCTGAATATACTATAAACAAATCGCTCATAGGAAGAAAACGCCACTGAAACCTGCTGTTGATGTTCAGGTTGTTAATTTGTTCGTTGTATTGTACAAACGTGGTCCAGAAAATATTCTTCCGAAATGTAAATTCAATGCGAGGACTAACAAGCATAAGATGAATATCATCGTAGGGTTCAGGATTCAAGATTTCATCCCGACTAAATGTAACACCAATGTTCCCCCAAGGTTGAATACGGTAATTCATACTCAAACCATAGGTTAATTTTACCCCAAGAAAGAAAGAACCCAAAGCTCCATTCGCATTGATAGTAAAACGCCTTCTGGTATCCGAACGGAAGCTGAGCACTGCTTCGCGATAATGATATCTGCCTGTAGGTAAAACTTTAGAACCTGTTCCGGAAGGGTCAATTGGGAAAAATAAATTGGTGTATAATTCATTATAGCCAATACTAAAATAGGTAGTATTGTAAAAATCCATGTTCACATACAAACTGGTGATTACATCAGTGGGTGCAAATACCGAATCAGCATAATAACTATTGTAAACACCCGGAGTGATACGGTATATTTTTTTTGATTTTGGATAAAATGAATATTCCACCATGGGTTCCAGTCGCCAATAACTGAGCCGAACAGTTTGATTAGTTACCCCGTTGTAAAAGAACTGACGAGGCACAAACCCGGTTTCTGCATTATAATTTTTTCCTACGTATTCATGATTCCACATAATCGCCCAGCGTGAATCGCGGTACATGAGAAATGATGCGTGGGCATATGCATTAAAGTTTTTTTCAGGTGAAATGGAATGATGAAAAAAGAATTTTCCTTGCCATTTGTTGTCTTTGCTTTGCAGATCATAATCAATACCCATTACCCGATTGTAATCTTTTGACGAAATTCTCCAACCTTCAAATCCTTGCCGATTGACAAAGATCAACCCAAAATTAGAACGACCAAAAGCCTGCCATTGCAAAGCTCCAACGGAATAGTTTTGAGCTTCTACATTTAATTTAGAACTTCCCGCTGTTTGAATGTTCATGGCTCCAATACGAATTTTTTTACTAAGCTTTCCGCTAAGCCTAGCCCCGGCAATAATCGGCACTTGTTCTCCATTGTGCAAACCAATACGCCGGGAAAAGAATGGGCGAATCTTGGAAAAACCAAAGCGAGCAAACAAATCACTGTTTTCAAGAAAAAACTGACGTTGTTCTGGGAAAAACAAACTAAAACGGGTAAGATTAGTTACCTGCTGATCTACATCTACCTGAGAGAAATCTGGATTTGCAGTAATATCCAAATTGAGCGACGAGGTAACTGCAATTTTCGCATCGCCTCCGCCGTTATATAACCAACGGGTTTGATCTTTGGTATAATCATGATTAACACCACCAATAGCATAAGGAATAAAAGAAATATTAACTCCGGGTTTACGGGGAGGCATATCCCATAATAATGTCCCGGTAAATGCCAGCGAAGTATTGTTGAAATTAAATGGTACTTTATTCCAAACAGAAATTTCATTGATGGCCTGATCACTTCGAGTAAAATTAATTCCCCAATTATTGATGCCATACTTGTATCGAATGGTTTTAAACGGAATTTTTATTTCTACAATCCATTTTTCCGTAGTACGTTTTACGGCTGAAAACCATTTATTATCCCAACGCAGGTTAGGTTCAAAATTTCCACCATTTTCAATCAATCCTTCACGTTGTGCGCCATAAGCATTTACACCAAATACAAAACCATTGAGCTTATCATCAAATGGATCGAGATATACATTAAAACAATCATTACGCCTGATGTTGAAATCACGCTTCATGGATTCTACTACATATTTTCCGGGCTTGGCATTAAAGCATTCTGCCAGAATATAAATAGCATTATCATCATAAGTCATTTTAACAATAGTTTGCGATTTTGCCAAGCAAGTATCAAACGGAAATTGCTGGATAAACTGATCGGCAGGCGTACAATATGCCCATGCAGCATCATCACCCAAACCATCTATAATGATAGGGCCGGTTGCTTTACGAATAAACAATGTACGTTTACTAAAATCAGCTTGTGGAAAAAGCGATAACTGAAACAGCGAAAATATAACAAGTATAAACCCAGATGATTTCAAAGCTCTACATTATTTCATCGCACAGATAAATAACAAATTTGATCATTTTGTTTATGAAATATTATCAATTCTCCCCAATACCCCAAGAGGTAAAATATGTTGCCGGGATGATTCCAAATACAGTTCACCGATATCAATCCGGGTAGGCCGCAGTTTATTTTTCTCCAATTCATCTTTTATCAAATTTTCTATAATCAGGCTTGAGAAGCCTAAAGAATAGGTATTTAGAATTAGGAAAAATTGTTTTTTATCCAACAATTGCAATACATCCTTCATCATTTCATTGATATTTTTTTCCAGCTTCCAGCTTTCACCGTTTGGCCCATGACCAAAAGCGGGCGGGTCGAGAATGATTCCATGGTAAGTTTTTCCTCGCTTAATTTCACGCTTTACAAATTTCATGGCATCTTCTACCACCCAGCGAATATCTTTGAGACGGCTACTTTCCATATTTCGATTGGCCCAACTTACCACCTGTTTGATAGCATCTACATGCACCACATCAGCACCGGCTGCTTTAGCAGCTAATGATGCGCCCCCGGTATAAGCAAACAAATTAAGAAACCGGACTTGTTCCACTTTTATTTTTCGTACGCTGTCGTAAATATAATCCCAATTAGCCGCTTGTTCCGGAAAAACGCCTACATGCTTGAAGCCCGTTAATGCCAAATTAAACTGAATTTTCATTTGCTTATAACGGTATTCTAAGGTCCAATTATCTGGTACTTTTTTTAACTTTTCCCATCTGCCGCTGTTGCTGGAAGTACCAATAAACTTTACATGAGCACGTTTTATCCATTCATCATTTGATAATTGTTTATCCCAAATGGCTTGCGGCTCAGGGCGTATGGTGATATATTCGCCAAAACGTTCTAATTTTTCAAAACCACCACAATCAATTAATTCGTAGTGTTTCCAGTTTTCGGGTGTAAATAGTTGTATTTGTTTCATGGATTAAAATGCCAGTCCTATGCCACCAGATAATTGCAGAGTGCCCATAAACTGGGTGTAATTTTTCATGGAAAAATCCAATTGTGTACCGTTGCGTGTTTCTGTAACAACATTTTCAAACGTAGGAAAAGCTCCTAAAAAGTCAAAAGCCATACAAGTATAAAATGCTTTATAAATTTTATATCGGGCTCCAAATCCGGCACTAAAAGAAATTCCCTTACCGTGGCCTTCGTAAATTTTAAAGTAGGTAGTACCATTTTCTGTAAATTCAATCATCGAAGAATTTGCCCAAAGATACCCAACGGCCAATCGTGCATCCAGTGCCCAACGCTCTTCTACAATACCGCTGAAAAGCATACCGCCCTGTATGGTTCCATACCGATAAAATGTGGTAATGGGTGTAAAAGAAATACCATACGTACTTTGCAAATATTGTTGTAAATCTTTTGTTTTTACAGACTGCAATCCACCGCTCATTTGAAAAAGAAATCCCAAATTTTTGGTAGGCTTCAACCCAACCCAAAACCGTATAGAACCACCCACACCGGCAAAACCCGATTCAGGTACCGTTATATCAACCTTTGATACTTGACCCAACGGAACCGATACACCGATGGACGCATCCATCACCAACACATCTTGACCGTGTAGCTTCATGCTACAAAATAACACAACAATAAGGATGATAGATCGAAATTTCATAGCATAAAGGTAATCAATACCCACAAACAGTTTTAAACCAGTTTATCCAAAATCATCATGGTAAGCCTGCTAATAGCTACCAATTGTTTTTTTTCATTTTCTATCCGAATATTCCAAATGTGTGTGGTTTTTCCCAAATGCTCTGGCGTAGCAATACCGGTTACTTTTCCACCAGAAACACTTCGAACATGATTGATATTTAATTCTAATCCAACACATGCCTGCTTCGAATTATCAATAATAAGATAAGAACCCACACTACCTAAGGTTTCAGCTAATGCAGCCGATGCTCCACCATGAAGCAATCCGGCCGGCTGTTTGGTACGTTCATCTACCGGCAAAGTAGCTCGTAGGGAATTTTCATCAATGCCCGTAAATTCCATTTCCAGATGCGATGCTAACGTATTCCGATTGATAGCATTTATTTCCTGCAAGGTGTATTCTTTAAACCAAATCATAGCAAAAATTATTAAGTGAAGATACAAACATCGGTGAAAACATGACTTTTGTCACATTTATTATGATAGTTCGTCCCTAACTTTGCTACGCAATTTTTAAAAAAAATCATGAAATCATTTCAAGAATTAATAGAAGGAGAAAAGCCGGTATTAGTAGATTTTTCAGCTGAGTGGTGTGGTCCATGCAAGATGATGGCTCCCATTTTGAAGGAGGTAGCTCAAAAAACAGGAGATAAAGTTTCAATTATTAAAGTGGATGTAGATCGTAATCCACAGGCGGCTGCCCATTACCGTATTCAGGGAGTACCTACGTTGATATTGTTTCGTAAAGGTCAAGTTCTGTGGAGACAAAGCGGTGTAGTCCCTGCTCATCAACTCCAACAGGTAATTCAACAATACGTTTCATAGACATTTTATCTAAGCCATTTCAAACATTCATTCAACCCATGAAATCAATTATTCATTCCAAGTTTATCTCTAAGCCCTATCACGAAGCTGTTGATTACGTTAAAGAAAAACTCAAACAATTTGGATTTGGTGTTATTTCAGAAATCAACATGAAAGAAACACTAAAAATCAAAATTGATGCAGAGGTGCACCCCTACCTTATCATTGGAGCTTGTAATCCTACATTTGCAAACAAAGCGATAGCGGCCGAGAAAAATATTGGTGTTTTTTTTTATCTTGTAACATAGTTGTTCAACAAGAAGGAGACGGCACATTAGTTACGGTGTTGAATCCGGAACAAGTAATGCCAGCCTTTAAAAATTCAGGGTTAACGCACTTGCAACCGAAATGAATGGTATTTTAAGCAACTTTATTCAAGAGCTTTAATCGTTTTTTTACAAGCCGTTTCTTTCTTTATTGATTCAAAACGCTGTATTTTCATAAAAAATAAAAATTAAAAACCAAATGAAACAACATCATATTGGCATTCAATGGAAAGAGAGTCTAAAGTTTGAAGCCGAAGCCTACGGCCAAAAAATAATGTTGGATGGAGATGCAGCCCTCGGTGAAGCTGGCACCGGCTTTCGGCCTAAACCACTGATGCTTATTTCACTGGCTGGATGCACTGGAATGGATGTGGCTTCACTGTTAAAAAAAATGCGGGTAGAATTTTCGAATTTTACGGTAGATGTGGATGCAGAACTTACCGAAGACCATCCGCAACGATACACCCAGGTACACATTACCTATAAAATAAAGGTTAGACCCGAAGACCGGGAAAAGATGGAAAAAGCAGTAACCCTATCAAAAGAAAAATACTGTGGGGTGAGTTTTATGTTTGAAAAATTTAGTACCCTCACCAGCGAAATCATTTACTTGTAAATAAAAAAGCTGCCCAAATTTAGACAGCTTTTTTCAAATACAAACTTAATTTTTTATTAGTTTCTGGCGGGCTCAGCCAAAATAATTACTTTATTGTTCATCATTTCAACCACCCCACTATTCACCTCAATAATTTCCGTTTGATTATTTTCGGACACAATCTTAATTTTTCCTTTTTTTAAAGTAGAAATAATAGGAGCATGGTTTTCGAGAATCTCAAATGAACCATCAGTGCCGGGAAGCTGAACTAACTTTGCTTTTCCGTCAAACAATGTTTTATCAGGTGTGATAATTTCCAGTTGCATGTTACATCAATTAACAGGTTATTTGGCTTCTGCCAGCATTTTCTCTCCGGCGGCAATTACATCTTCAATTGTACCTTTTAGGTTGAAAGCAGCTTCAGGATATTGGTCAACTTCTCCGTCTAATATCATATTAAAACCTTTAATGGTATCTTCAATACTAACAAAAACTCCGGGGATGCCGGTAAACTGCTCGGCCACATGGAATGGTTGTGAAAGGAAACGCTGTACACGACGGGCACGGTGTACTACCAACTTATCTTCTTCGCTCAATTCATCCATACCCAAGATAGCAATGATATCCTGCAATTCTTTATAGCGCTGTAAAATTTGTTTTACACGCTGAGCAGTACGATAGTGAGCTTCGCCTACAATTTCAGGAGTCAAAATACGCGACGTAGAATCCAACGGATCTACGGCCGGATAAATCCCCAATTCGGCAATTTTACGGCTCAATACCGTAGTAGCATCCAGGTGAGAGAAGGTAGTAGCCGGAGCAGGATCAGTAAGGTCATCAGCCGGCACATAAACTGCCTGTACTGAAGTAATAGAACCACGCTTAGTCGATGTGATTCGCTCTTGCATCAATCCCATTTCAGTAGCTAATGTAGGCTGATAGCCCACGGCTGATGGCATACGACCCAACAATGCAGAAACTTCTGAACCAGCCTGAGTAAAGCGGAAAATGTTATCAATAAAGAAAAGAATATCACGTCCTTGACCACTGTTTTCATCCCCATCACGGAAATATTCAGCAATAGAAAGACCGGAAAGTGCCACACGGGCACGAGCTCCAGGTGGTTCATTCATCTGTCCGAACACGAAAGTAGCCTTAGAATCTTTCAGTTCATTCAAATCAACAGCCGATAAATCCCAGCCTCCATGTTCCATGGAATGCTTAAATTTTTCACCATATTTCAAAATTCCGGCTTCAATCATTTCACGCATCAGGTCATTTCCTTCGCGGGTACGCTCACCCACTCCGGCAAATACAGAAAGACCTCCATATCCTTTGGCAATATTATTAATCAATTCCTGAATCAATACGGTTTTACCTACACCAGCACCACCAAACAATCCAATCTTACCGCCCTTGGCATACGGCTCAATGAGGTCTATTACCTTGATACCGGTAAATAATACATCCTGTGCAGTAGATAACTCTTCAAACTTGGGTGGCTGACGGTGAATAGAATATCCTTTATCACTTTTTACAGCAGGAAGACCATCAATGGGTTGACCCACTACATTGAATAAACGGCCTTTAATTTCTTCACCTATCGGCATGGTAATAGGTTGACCTTTTGAAACCACTTGCATCCCGCGGCGAAGCCCGTCAGTAGAATCCATAGATATACAACGAACGGTATTTTCACCAATGTCTTGCTGACACTCCAAAATCAATACTTCCCCATTCTCTTTTTTTACCTCCAACGCATCCAAAATGTTGGGGATATGACTTTCTGATTCAAATCTTACATCGATTACCGGACCGATGATTTGTACAATTTTTCCTGTAGCCTCTGACATGATGAACGATTTTAAGTTTTAAAATGTGGCGCGAAATTAAGAATTATTATCCACTCCCAAAGAGAGTAACATATTTTTTATTATCTTTTTTAATCATCGGGGCTTGCACCCCCTTTACAAAACCCACTGTATTTGGTTACCTTTGCACCGATTTTTTCTTCCATGAAGGTTTACAGGGGACTAGAATATGAATTTTCAATCAGGCGGCCGGTAGTTACACCCGGCACGTTTGATGGGGTACATATTGGCCATCGTAAAATCATTGAGCACATTCAGCAAAAAGCCATAGAAATCAATGGCGAATCGGTAGTGCTTACCTTCGAACCCCATCCCCGGTTGGTTTTGTTTCCTGAGGATAACCAACTCCGCCTGCTTACAACCTTAGATGAAAAACTGTATTTGTTAGAACAAGCCGGCGTGGACCATGTAGTGGTCATCCCATTCAATTTGGAATTTTCTCGCCTCACAGCCGCATCTTATGTTGAAAATATTTTGGTAAACCGATTACACACCCAATGTTTGGTGATTGGATATGATCATCAGTTTGGCCGCAACCGCGAAGGAAGCATAGAGCAACTGCAAAAGCTGGCCCCAAAATTTGGGTTTGAAGTAGAAGAAATCCCCCCTCAGGATATTGATAATATAAAAGTAAGCAGTACCAAAATCAGAAATGCGTTAATAGCAGGCGATATTCAAACAGCCAATACGTTTCTTACCTATCCTTACAACTTTGAAGGCATGGTTGTAAAAGGGAACCAAATTGGCAGAACCCTCGGATACCCTACGGCTAATATTCAACCTACAGACTCACTGAAACTTATCCCCGGCATTGGGATTTATGCCGTACGTATAGACATTCAAGGAATATTTTATGGGGGAATGATGAGTATTGGCAAGCGGCCTACGGTAGAAGATTCAAAGCAAATAACCATTGAAGTGCATGTGTTTGACTGGTCGGAAGATTTGTATGGCCAACGCATCCGAATATACATGGTGGCAAAAATGCGGAATGAAGAAAAATACAACGGATTGGAAGCCCTCAAACAACAGTTAATATTAGATGAAAAGCAGGCACGACAATTGCTCAATAAAAATACGTGAAGTCATTATTTACATACCTTGTTTTTTTAATTGCATTTTCGGGAATTTTAATACCTGCTAATGCTCAAGATGGTATTTTTAGGGAAGAAATATTATACACCGATTTAAAACTTGCATTAGAAAATCCACTCAAAGTAAAACGACTATCGCTCAGTAGAAAAAAACTCACCAAATTTCCCAAAGAAATACTTCAATTTAAAAATTTAGTCGAATTAGACCTAAGCAATAACAAACTGGAAAAAATTCCGGCAGAAATAGCACAATTAACCAAGCTGGAAGATTTAAACTTGGCCATGAACAAATTAGAAGAACTTCCGGAAGAAATTTGTGATTTAAAGCGGTTGAGAAAGCTTGACCTTCGGAAGAACAAAATATGGCGACTCCCCACCCGCCTGGGCGACCTTAAAAAATTGGAATACCTTAACCTCAATGGCAATCCGCTGTTTCGTTTACCGGATAGCATCGTGCAATGTGAAAATTTAAAATACTTAGATATGCGGAATACCGATACCAGCGAAGGCGACCGGGAAGCCATAAAACATTTGCTGCCCGATGTGGAAATTTTCTTTTCCAATAGTTGTAATTGTGGACCCAATCATTAACAAAGAATTTTAGCATTTCAATTATCCCCAAATTGCCATTAGAGTAATGATATAAGTAATAGGCTGCTTTAAGCGGCTGTTCGTTACAAGTCCTCGGAGCTCAGCCACACAGTGCATCGGGGTAGCTGTGTCTTCGTGCCCTCAGCCCCGCTACCCCGTGCACTGTGGGCTTCGCCCCTGCGGGCTTTCCACTGCCATCCGCAGCAGATGGGGCAGCGGGTGAATCCTCCCCCAAGAGGCGGAAGACTACACGCCTGCTCCCCCTCATCTATGATTAAAAAATCTAATGACAATTTTTGATTATACCTTAGTGCGCACTTTGTCCCATCGCTTTACTTGCCAGCGGGTAGTTCCGGTACAAATATGATTTTTCTGTTCATCATACACATTTACACTCAAATCCACCATCACGGCATCTTGCGTTTGTAATGGCTTTTTCACATGATCTTCTACCCAGGCATCGTCTAATTCAAATTGCACATATACCCCCATTTTAGCCTGATAAAAATATTTCATCTGCAGGCTCTCCATAATCAGGCGGTAATCTTTAGCACCAATTTTACGCAGTAGGGTAAGACCAGCCACGTATTCGCTGAGTGTGGCCAATCCGCAAGCATGAAGGCCTTTGATGTGATTTAAATTATTACGTTTATACGGCATGGTGATTTCAAATCCATGCTCCAGTATTTTGGTAATTCGAAACCCATGCGGTTTATTAAAGGGAATCTTTTTCCAAAGCCCTATGTTGAGCAACATCATATAAAAAGACGAACGAGATGCCTTCTGTAATAGCTGATTAAATTGATCCATAAGTATTAATGTTTATTCATGCCGAATGTAATAGGAATCTGCTAAAAACACTAATTTCGCTCAGCTGATGAGTCAAATTTACATTCATGCCGATGATTTTGGACTTACACCGGGTATCAATGCCAGCATTTACAAGGCATGGAAAGAAGGGGTACTTCATTCTGCCAGCATTATACCCAACGGATATGCGTTTGAAGAAGCGGTAAATTTATACCACCAAGCCTCCTTTGAATTGCAGGTACATCTTAATTTCATTGAAGGCTACGCATTACATTCACAATCAGCCGGAACATTTTTTTGTACAGCAGATGGTAGATTCAATCGCTCCTTTTTCAATCTCTACATGGCTACAAGTCACGCTTCAAAAAAAGAACGTTTGACCATGAAACACAATATAAAAAATGAAATGATGACACAAATCATGAAAGTAAAAAACATACTAAAACCCGGAGCAAGGCTAAGGGTGGATAGCCATCAGCACATACACATGATTCCATTATTTTTTGAAAGTCTCAGTGAGCTAATTGAAGAATTAACCATTGATTATATCCGTATTCCCCGTGAAAAAATATCTGCTATAAATACTTTCAAGCGTTATCCGCACATATCAGCTATAAGTAATACGGCCAAAGTAATACTTTTAAATAATCTATCAGTAAAAGCTTTTCGATTATTGAAAAATTATTCCGTAAAATTTCCAACATGGTTCATTGGCGTATTGCATACGGGGAATATGAAGCTATCGAATATCAAATATTCATTTGAATTGATAAAGACGGAATTAACTCCGCACGATGCAATAGAAATTTTACTTCACCCCGGGCAAGCACTTCCAGAAGAAGAACATTATTGGGATGCTTATCCGGCATTAAAAAAATATTACCGCCATTGTAATCGCCAAAAAGAATTGCAAGAAATACTTCGGCAGGAATTTAGCATATGGGTTCAACAAATCACAAAACAACTATGAACGATTGTTGGGTAATAGACGAAACAAGTTTTTATCATCCGGATATGTTGGCACAATTTCTACGCAAGACCCCAGATAAAGTTACCGGCGTAGTCATCGTTACAAAGATTCCCCGCAAGCACAACATTGAAGCATACCTGATAAGAAATTTTTACCATTTACATTTTACTGAAATCGTAAAATTAGTTTTCAGAAAAATTAAGAATCAACTGCTTAACTTTTTTTCAACACCTAAGAAAAATAATACTCATTTTTACAGTGTAAATAGCGTATGTAAAGCATTTGAAATTCCATATATCGAAGCACACTATACATTGAATGAAGAACGTATTCTTCAATTTCTATCACAAGCTTCACCCGATGTAATCATTAGTTCCAATTCGTTGATTTTTTCCAAAAAGCTGTTGGCATTGCCACGCATAGCATGCATTAATCGCCACAGTGGGCTGCTTCCCGCATACGGTGGCCTTTGGCCGATTTTTCAAGCCATGGCTAATCAGGAAGAACTGTGTGGTGTGAGTATTCACTTAATGGAAACCGGCATTGACAAAGGAGCTGTACTATCTCAGCAAGCTATTAAAATTACAGCTAACGACACAGTAGACACCTTGTATCAACAGTGCTTTGCTATTAGTGCAGCATTGATTTTACAAGCCTTAGACAAGATTAGAAACAATGATTTTTCGCCGATTATAACTAATTTATCTCCTTCCTATTATTCATTTCCAACTTCCAAAGACTGGAAAAAGTTCAGAAAAGCCGGCAAGCGATTTATCTAAATTAAGAAACAGTTACTTTGTACTTCAATAAATAGTCATCCCAGTTCCACAAGAAAAATTCCACCATCTCATTCAATTCTTTCATCACGATTGGACTGGGTGTATTTAGTTTTTGAAAATGCTCTTTTTGATATTTATTCAAATCATACTTATGAAAAATAGCCAGCGACATGGACTTTGCTAAGCTTTTGCTTTGTTGAAACAAATCACGTAAAAACACTTCATAATCGTAAATAATTTGGTCTGTTACATCCGGATCTTTCCCCAGAAAATCAATTACCTCTTTGGAAATTAGCAAACGCAATTTTTCTGCTTCATATTTTTCAAAATACTGATCCAGATTAATCATGTTCCCGGCATAAATGATGTACAAAAACCATTCATACTCTTGATCAGAAAGATTAGGCGATTTCTGAAATTCTTTTTCTTCATTTATATAACCTACAATTTCAGGAAATCCTTTTTCAATCACTTCATAGATAGCACGAACATAGATAGGTACTAAATCCGATGCTTTTATTTTTTTCTTACCGAATAATCCCAGCATAATCAGTTGTTTTAAAGGTATTGTTGGTTTAGTTTAAAATGTTCATTGGCCATATCACGCACCTGTGCTCCAATAGCCAGCGAAGCAGAAGCTGCTGGCGAAGGAGCATTCAACACATGAATGGAATGATCTTTATATTCAATTTTAAAATCATCAATCATCTCGCCGTAAGGATCAAGCGCCATAGCTCTAACCCCTGCCCTGCCGGGTTCAATATCATCCATTTGCAAATCAGGAATCAGGCGGCGCAAGGTTTTTAAAAATAATTTTTTAGAAAAAGCCCGGCGGTATTCATCCCATCCAAATTTCCAGTGTTTGAAAAACAAACGCCAGGTCCCACGATACGTCAGGGCATCCCAAGTATCTCGCAAGTTAAAACTAGTTTTTTTATACCCTTCACGTTTAAAAGTAAATACTGCATTGGGACCGCACTCTACTCCTCCCAGCGCCATGCGTGTAAAATGCACGCCTAAAAACGGGAACTGCGGATTAGGAACAGGATAAATTAAATTTCTTACTTTATGCCTTCCTTTCTCTGTAAGCTCATAATAGTCGCCCCGAAAGCCTACAATTTTCATATCCAGTTTCACTCCGTCTTGTTTGGCCAAACGGTCACTCTGCAAACCAGCACAGAAAATAAGGTATCGCGCCTTAAATTCACCCCTATTAGTTTGAACCTTATTCCAATCACCATCCCGCTTGGTATGAAGCACTTTGGTAGAAGTATAAATTTTACTTTCAGAATTAATTTTCGTTACCAACTCTGCCATTTTTTCGGTAGCTCCCCGAAAATCAATGATCCCGGTACACCCTACATGAATTGCCTTTAATCCTACACAATAGGGCTCTATTTGTTTTATTTCTTCCGGACCTACCATCCGAATATCTTCAATACCATTTTCAATGCCCCGCTGATATATTTTTTCAAGCAAGGGTAATTCCCACTCTTCCACCGCCACAATTAATTTTCCACATACATCATGAGCTATGCCGTGTTTTCTGGCAAACTCTACCAATTCTCTACGGCCGGTAACACAGTTTTTAGCTTTAGAAGAACCCGGCTTATAATAAATTCCAGAATGAATAACACCACTATTATTTCCGGTTTGATGATCGGCTAAATGCGGTTCTTTTTCCACTATTGCCAAACGCAACGAAGGGTATTTTTCCTGCAATTTATATGCGGTAGCACAACCAACAATTCCTCCTCCAATAACTATTACATCAAATAAATTCTCCACGTTTTGCAATCTTTAAATGAGCTAACGAAAGTAAAAATTAATAATTCGTTAACCCTGCTTAAAAATCAGGCATTTTTTAGCAGAGTTATTAACAAATTCTATCATTCCATGCAACCAAAAACAATATTTATTCATCCAAAAATCGAACCATTTAATTTTGGAAATATGTTTCCTTCTTTTTACATTTAATCAAAAATTGATCTATATGAAAAAATTTTTACTGCTTGCTATTATTACTGTATTATTGAAATCTAATTTAATAGGACAAAATTGCCCAAATGCTGATTTTTCACAGGGAAATTTTAATAATTGGCAAGGATTTACGGGTACGTATGGAAATCCATTTCTAACACCGGGTATTGTAAATGGTAGGCATACCATCATCACGGCACAAGCTACAGACCCAAATTCATGCGGTGCCATACAAATGATACCACCCGGTGCCAACTTTTCATGTAGGTTAGGAAACGCTAATACCGGAGCACAAGCTGAAGCAATTCGCTATACATTAACGGTTGACACAACAAACGCTCTTTTTGTGTATCAGTATGCAGTAATAATGGAAGACCCGGGACATGATCCAAACGAACAACCTACTTTTAACCTAAGAGTACTTAATCAAAATAATCAAGTGATAGATCCCAACTGTGGACAATATTCCGTGTATGCTGGTCAGCCGGGAAGTAACTTTCAATCTTGTGGAGGAGTTCGTTATCAAAATTGGCGTACGGTAGGTTTGGATCTTTCTCCTTATATGGGTCAAAATATTACATTAGAATTTGCAACCCAAGATTGTTCATTAGGTGGACATTATGGTTATGCATATATTTCTGCTTTTTGCCGTCCGCTTATATTGGATGTAACGTATTGTACGGGTCATAATTCAGCAATAATTGAAGCTCCACAAGGTTTTGGGTATTACAGTTGGTCAACGGGACAACAAGGATCGAATGTATCAAGTATTACTGTAGCTAACCCTCAAATGTTTCAGCAAATTACTGTTACTATGACATCAGTAATTTCAAATCAATGTCAGGTTACGCTCAGTACAAATCTAACACCTACAATTCCAACCGCACAATTTACTTATACCCCATCGTGTCCAAATCAGGCTACACCTTTTATTGATCAATCGTTTACCAATAATAACTATGTTGTAAATCAATGGCAATGGAATTTTGGTGATGGAAACACATCCAATCTTCAAAATCCACAACACATTTATACAAATCCCGGTAATTATACAGTTGAACTGATTGTAACGACACAAAATGGATGTAAAGATACTGTGCAACTTAATATTGATGCATTACCAGCACCTCAGGCATCGTTCACTGCACCCGATGTTTGTTTTGGGGCTCCTGCAAATTTTACTGATCTATCCACTTCGGGTAATACAGATCCTATTCAATCATGGCAATGGGACTTTGGTGATGGCAGTCCTTTAGATAATCAACAAAATCCAACTCATACCTATAATACGCCAAATACATACAATGTAACTTTATCAGTATCTAATAGTCAGGGATGTACAGATTCTGAAACGCAACCGGTAATAATTTACGATAAACCGATAGCAGATTTCGATTTTACTTCGCAATGCGAAGGAACTGCAATTCCTTTTATTGACCAAAGTACTACCCAGGCACCTACCACCATTACTTCCTGGCAATGGGATTTTGGTGGCTTGGGAACTAATAACACTCAAAATCCATCGTTTAATTTCACTCAAAGCGGTATTTATGATGTAGAACTAATTGTGGGGGCAAGTTCTGGTTGTTACGATACCGTTATGCAACAAGTTACTGTTTATGATTACCCAGTCGTTGATTTCACATTAGATAGTGTATGTATAGGAACTCAAAATAATTTTACCAATTTTTCCACTATTGCAACTCCCTTTAACATAATTGGCTATTACTGGGACTTTGGAGATGGAAATACTTCTACCAATCAAAATACACAGCACACGTATGCCAATCCAGGTAATTATACAGTAACATTATCTGCTACAGGCACCGGTAACTGTACAACTACTTCTACAAATTCAATTATTGTTTATGATTTACCTCAAACGTCATTTACCACCCAAAATGTTTGTTTGTATAATGCTGCTTCATTCAACAATACAACGCCTCAGCCACAGTATGGATTATTAGAACAATTTGAATGGGATTTTGGTGATAATTCCGCTATCAGTAATGACTCAAATGCCACACACCAATATGCTCAACACGGTACCTATCAGGTAGTGCTTACAGCTTATACAGCACCGTTGAATTGCAGCGCAACAGCTATCTTACCAATTACCATACACCCCGGACCACAGGCCGCATTTAATTTTGTAAACGATTGTTTGATAGATGGTATTCAGTTTACAGACCAATCCACCATTGTTGCAGGAAACATTTCAGGTTATTACTGGAATTTTGGGGATAATACTACCGATAATCAATCATCTTCACCACATCATACATACCCATCAGATGGAAATTATACCGTTACCCTCGTGGTGTACTCAGACCAAAACTGTACTGATACCGTACAACATGTTGTCACAGCATATCCGATGCCGGTGGCTAACTTCACATCCACTTCGGTTTGTCATGAATCACCCACTCAATTTACTGATATATCTTCTGTTAATACACCTGATCAAATTATCGCATGGAATTGGACTTTTGATAATAACAACTCTTCAATCCAACAAAATCCTATTCACACATATGCTCAATATGGTACAAACAACAACGCTACCTTAATTGTTACCACCAATCACAACTGCAAAGATACCATTACGTTACCTGTTACGGTACATCCCAATCCGGTGGTTGGATTTAGTGCAAATTTGCTAAGTGGCTGT
>CALEWF010000149.1 GCA_937925455.1 uncultured Flavobacteriales bacterium
CTCAGCCCCGCCACCCCGTGCCCTGTGGGCTTCGCCCCTGCGGGCTTTCCACTTCCATCCCCGGCAGACGGGGCAGCGGGTGATGCGGTATGCAGCGCCGGGTGCAAATTAGCTGCACTTAGGCGAGGAGGCGGCGTGGCAGCAAGCCACCGCAGCCTTAGTGCAGCTTGTTTGCACCAAAGCTGCATAAGAGCGGAACACGCGGCCGCCCCCCTTCTAAATTATTAGAAAATTCTGATAATAATTCTGGGGTTTTATGAACCAAATACATTGTTCCTACTCAAAATTATAGAGCTTGCTTTTTTTATTAAAAACAAGAGAAACAGACATGTAAACCTTAAATTTGATTTATATCAAACAACAGTGTTTTTTTTATACTTTCGATTTCATGAAGAAAATTTTATTACTATGGATATCAACGAATTTATTATATCCAATCTTTTTTTCACAAAATTTTTATGCCGACCTTCAAAATAAAAAAGCGTGGAATGACCTAAAGCTCAAAAACAGTTATTCTTCCGATGCTTTCACAACCATTAGAAAAAATAGGGTAGAAGAGGAGTGGAATTTTCCATACAAGCTTGATTGGAAGAAAGAACTTGGCATTGGGTTGGGCGGAATTACAATGGCTGTTGTGCCTTATGCTTTGGGTCCACTAAATAAACTTTCACCCGCCGAAATTGCATTACTTAGCCCAGATAATGTAAATCCATTTGACCGTTTTGCAATTTTCCAACGGGATGAAACATCCGACCATGCCAGTGATGTAATTCAGATAGGTTTTGTTGCGTCCAGCGTAATTTCAACAGGTGTTTTTTCCAATTTTAAATGGAAAGAATGGGGGACTTTGGCTGCCATCTATGCCGAAACATTTATATGGAATTTAGGAATAAGCTATTCTTTTAAAAATTACATTTCCCGACCTCGCCCTTATGTTTACCGATCTGATTTTTTAATAAATAACAATGGAAATACCGGAACCAGCGATTTTCAATCACATATCTCTGGTCATACTTCCACTGCCTTCATGTGCGCCATGTTTATTTCAAAAACATACAGCGATATTTTTCCAAAAAGTAAAGGCAAATGGGCGGTTTGGACTGTATCGTTTTCATTAGCCACGTTAACCGGAGTTTTACGTGTTACTTCCGGCTCGCATTTCCCTACTGATGTTATCCATGGTGCCTTTTGGGGAAGTGTTGTAGGTTATTTTATACCGGTATTACATAAAAAACCTATGTTTCTTGGCAAAAAGAAAAAGGCTCAGTTAAAACTGAGCCCCTTTGGAATGAATGATTTTTATGGCTTATCAGCCCACATTAAGCTTTAATCTTGAGCCGCATCTCCTGACTCGGGTTCACTCTCGGTTTTTTTCTTTTTTGGCTTAGTAATCTTAATTTTAATTTCACCGTCTTGTATGCCTAATTGAATAGTATCACCCGGCAAAAGTTTAGCATTGATGATTTCTTCTGCCAAAGGATCTTCAACATACTTTTGAATAGCACGCTTCAACGGACGGGCGCCAAATTGTGAATCAAACCCTTTTTCTGCAATAAAGTTTTTAGCCTCATCGGTAATTTTCAAAAAATATCCGTTTTGTTCTATGCGTTTCACCAAACCTGCCAATTCAATGTCAATAATCTTATGAATATCTTCTTGCGTTAATGAATTGAATAAGATAATGTCATCAATACGATTCAGGAATTCAGGAGCAAATGCCCGTTTTAACGCATTTTGAATTACACTTTTTGCATGTTCATCTGCTTGACGTGTTCTTGCAGCTGTTTTGAATCCAACACCGGTTCCAAACTCTTTTAAATCACGGCTTCCAATGTTAGATGTCATAATAATAATGGTGTTTTTGAAATCTATTTTTCTTCCTAAACTATCGGTCAGAACACCGTCATCTAAAACCTGAAGCAATAAATTGAATACATCCGGATGTGCTTTTTCAATTTCATCCAGCAACACTACACTGTATGGCTTTCTACGAACCTTTTCTGTTAGTTGTCCGCCTTCTTCATATCCAACATATCCGGGAGGAGCACCAATTAGTCTTGATACGGCAAATTTTTCCATATATTCACTCATATCAATCCGAATCAATGAATCCTCGCTATCAAACATAGTTTTAGCCAGAATTTTTGCTAATTGAGTTTTACCTACACCGGTAGGTCCAAGGAAAATAAAAGTTCCAATGGGTTTATTGGGATCTTTCAATCCTGCTCTATTACGCTGAATGGCTTTTACTACCTTTCTTACAGCCTCATCTTGCCCTATAACCTTACCCATAATCATTTCATTCAGCTTAGCAAGCTTATTACTTTCGGTTTGCGAAACTTTTTGAACCGGAATACCGGTCATCATGGCCACTACTTCAGCAACATTTTCTTCATCCACAATTTCTCGATGAGATCGGGTCTCTTCTTCCCATTTACGTTTTACTTGTTCCAGTTTTTCAATTAACTGTCGTTCTTTATCCCGAAGTCTTGCCGCTTCTTCATAATTCTGACTGCGCACTACGCGACTTTTTTCAGCTTTTACTGTTTCTAACTCCTTCTCAATATTTTCTATTTCCTTGGGAACTTTAATGTTTGTAATGTGTACTCTGGCACCGGCTTCATCCAAGGCATCTATGGCTTTATCCGGAAGATAACGATCAGTAACATAACGTGTGGTAAGCGTTACACAAGCCTTAATGGCTTCTTCCGTATAAATTACGTTATGATGATCTTCGTATTTTTCCTTTATGTTATTCAGAATTTGAATTGTTTCTTCTTCCGTAGTAGGCTCTACCATTACTTTCTGGAAGCGGCGATCTAATGCTCCGTCTTTTTCAATATATTGCCGGTATTCGTCTAGGGTAGTAGCACCAATGCATTGAATTTCACCACGGGCTAACGCTGGTTTAAACATATTAGAGGCATCCAGTGAACCTGACGCTCCCCCGGCACCAATAATAGTGTGAATCTCATCAATAAACAGAATTACATCGGGCGATTTTTCCAATTCATTCATCAATGCTTTCATCCGTTCCTCAAATTGACCACGATATTTAGTACCGGCAACCAACGAAGCCAAATCAAGCGATACAATTCGCTTATTAAACAACACACGGGATACTTTTTTCTGAGCAATCCGAAGAGCTAATCCTTCAGCTATGGCAGATTTTCCCACGCCCGGTTCTCCTATCAAAATCGGGTTGTTTTTCTTACGACGGCTTAATATCTGACTCACCCGCTCAATTTCTTTATCGCGACCAATTATAGGATCTAGCTTTCCTTCTTCTGCCATCTTACTTAAATCACGGCCAAAGTTATCGAGCACCGGAGTTTTCGATTTGCTATCAGTTGGCTTTTTGGACGATCCAAATGGACCTCCTCCTTCTTCCGGATCATCATCCGATGGATTGTTGGGGAACTCTGCCCGTGGATTTTCTGTCATCATATATTCAATTTCTTCTTTTACAACCTGGTAATCTACATGGTATCGCTTTAAAATAGCAGTAACCACGCTTGACTCATCTTTTAATATAGCCAACAAAAGATGTTCTGTGCCAATAATAGCACTATTAAATAATTTAGCCTCCAAATATGTAACCTTCAATGCCTTTTCAGCTTGTTTTACCAAGGGGATATTCCCTAGATTCACATTATTTTTTGTAGAAGGCTTAACGGATATTTCAATGTCTCTACGCAGTTGGTCAATATCAACTTTTAATTCTTTTAAAATCTTAATTCCCATTCCTTCTCCCTCACGAATCATACCCAACACTAAGTGCTCAGTACCAATGTAATCGTGTCCTAATCTTAAAGCCTCTTCCCGGCTGTATGTAATCACATCTTTGACCCGGGGTGAAAATCTTGCTTCCATAAATCTATTATCTACAAGTATAACGTACAAGTCGCAAAATCGTTTACGTACGTTCAAGCGTATCAAATATACCTGTGAAAATATTAACAAAAGTCCACAATTGCTTTTATTTTCAACATTTTTTTGTTGGAAAAACAATCTGTTTTGTTGATGAATTTGATCTGCCTGAACATGCTATTTGTGTAATTTCGCTCCTTTGGATGTGAAGATAACAAATATTGTGCAATTTTAAATAAAAGACGAAATGGCAGAAGAACACGTGCCGGGAGGCGAAATGGAAAAGATTATCCCTATCAACATTGAAGAAGAAATGAAAACAGCCTACATCGACTATTCGATGTCGGTCATTGTATCTAGGGCTTTACCGGATGTAAGAGATGGATTAAAACCTGTACACCGTAGAGTACTCTATGGTATGCTTGATTTGGGTGTGCTTTCTAATAGACCCTATAAAAAATCAGCCAGAATAGTAGGGGAGGTTTTAGGAAAATATCACCCTCATGGCGATAGCTCGGTATATGATGCCATGGTTCGTATGGCGCAAGATTGGAGTTTGAGGTATCCATTGGTTGACGGTCAGGGAAATTTTGGTTCTATTGAAGGAGATAGTCCGGCAGCCATGCGTTACACCGAAGCCCGGTTAAAAAAAACAGCAGAGGAATTACTGGAAGATATTGATAAAAATACCATTGATTTTCGGTTAAACTTTGATGACTCGCTGCAAGAACCCACCGTCTTGCCCTCTAAAATACCCAACTTACTAGTAAATGGCTCCAGTGGTATTGCTGTGGGCATGGCTACCAACATGCCGCCACATAACCTATCTGAAGTGGTAGATGGTATTGTTGCTTACATAGAAAAACGAGGAAATATAGATGTGCCGGAGTTGATGAAATATATTAAGGCACCCGATTTCCCAACCGGAGGAATCATATATGGCTATGAAGGTGTAAAACAAGCTTTTGAAACCGGTAGGGGAAGAATTGTAATTCGTGCCAAAACGACAGTTGAAACCCTGGATAGTGGCAGAGAGCAAATTGTGGTAACGGAGGTGCCATACATGGTTAACCCAGCCGAAGTACAGATTAAAGCAGCCGAACTGGTTAATGAGAAAAAAATTGAAGGAATAAGCGACATCCGATTAGAATCGGATCGAAATGGACTTCGCTTGGTATTTGAATTAAAACGGGATGCGGTAACCAATGTCGTATTAAATCAATTATTTAAATACACTTCCTTACAATCCTCATTTAGTGTAAATAACATTGCGCTGGTAAAAGGCCGGCCCATGTTACTTAACTTAAAAGATTTAATTCGTGAATTTGTGGACCACCGCCATGAAGTGGTAGTACGCAGAACACAATTTGAATTAGATCAGGCAGAAAAACGGGCTCACATCCTTCAGGGGTACCTCATTGCCTTAGACCATCTGGATGAAGTAATTGCTTTAATTCGCAATTCGGCTGACCCTGAAAAGGCAAAGGAAGGTTTGATGACTAATTTCAACCTAAGTGAGATACAGGCAAAAGCTATTTTGGAACTTCGCCTGCAACGCCTTACCGGCATGGAAAGAGAAAAAATCCGGGAAGAGTATGATGAAATCATGAAACGAATTGCTTGGCTTAAAGATGTATTAGCCAGCGAGGATATACGAATGGATATTATTCGGAAAGAACTGTTGGAAGTAAAAGAGAAATATGGTGATGAGCGCCGTTCTGAAATTGTTTTTGCCGCAGGCGATTTCCGCATTGAAGACATGATTGCCGATGAGCCAATGGTTATTACTATTTCACACCTGGGATACATCAAACGTACACCACTTAACGAATACCGAGCTCAATCGAGGGGAGGAATGGGGTCTAAAGGTTCTGCTACCCGAGATGAAGATTTTCTTGAACATCTTTTTGTTGCCGATACCCATGCATATTTGCTTTACTTTACAGAAAAAGGCAAGTGTTTCTGGATGAGGGTGTTTGAGATACCTGAGGGAACTAAATCTTCAAAAGGACGACCCATTCAAAACCTTATAAATATCGAACCAGGAGATAAGGTAAAAGCTTACATAGCCGTAAAAAATCTTACTGACGAGGAATACATCAATAATAACTACATATTGATGTGCACTAAAAAAGGAATCATTAAAAAAACTGTTTTAGAAGCGTATTCCCGTCCAAGAGCCAATGGCATTAACGCTATAAATGTAAGAGAAGATGACGAACTGCTGGAAGCCAAATTAACCGATGGAAAATGCGATGTTATTATCGCCAAAAAGTCGGGGAGAGCTATCCGATTCAACGAAGACGAAGTACGTGACATGGGACGTACATCTACCGGAGTTAAAGGCGTAACTCTGGAAAATGAAACCGATGAGGTGGTAGGAATGATAGTGGTAAAGCAGGAAGATATTAAAGACACCAACCTGCTGGTTGTATCTGAAAAAGGATACGGGAAGCGTTCGTTCATTGTTGACCCTGAGACCGGTGAAGACGAATACCGTGTTACCGGCAGAGGAGGAAAAGGTGTAAAAACCATTAATATTACAGAAAAAACAGGCAATTTGATTGCCATAAAACCAGTGGCAGACGGAGACCATTTGATGATTATTACTAAAAAAGGTGTATTGATTCGTATTCTGGTTAGCGATTTAAGAGTAATGGGGCGTGCTACACAAGGCGTTAAGCTGATTAACTTAAAAGGCGATGATGAAATTGCTGCTGTGGCAAGGGTACGTAAAGAAGCCGTAGAAGAAAGCGAAGAAGAGACTTCTGCCGAAGAATCTTCTGTGGGTGAAAATAACGAGCCACCGGTTGAATCATAATTCTTATGAAAAGTATCACTGCTGTAACAATACAAATCCCCCCAAATTATTAGAATATTTTAATCATACTGTATAATAGGGGGGGCAAGCAGCGTGTTTTTTCGCCTTGTAGAGGCTGATTCATCCGCTGCCCTGATATTAAATTACGAATTATGAATACAATTCAATTAATACATCTTCAAATCAACGCATCCGCCCCTGCGGGGCGGACTGCCGGGGATGGAAGTGGAAAGCCCGCAGGGGCGAAGCCCACAGGGCACGGGGTAGCGGGGCTGAGGGTACGAAGACACCGCTACCCCGATGCACTGTGTGGCAGAGCCACGAGGACTTGCAACGGACAGCCCCACGGGCAGCCTAATAATAACAATTTTAATAAAAATATTGAGGTTAAAATTTATATCGGACAAAAGTGAAAAAGCATGATAGATTCAGCTTTTACCCTTTACTTGTTAAATGTTTACTAATGCCAATCAAAACTGAATAAATGTTTATTTTTGGCCAATAATTTGAATGTAAATTTATATCAATAGTTTTTCTATGAAAAAGTTAGCCCTTATTTTTTCAGCCACACTGGTTTCGTTTCATTTAATGAGCCAGTCTAGCAACGTTCTAACAGCTTGGGAAAATTTAGAAACCTATAAAAGAGAAAGAGAGGCAGGCAACGAAGCGGCTGCCATACAGGCTTTGTTGGATGCCAAAAAAGTAATAGAGCCGGCTACCAAACATCCTAACACCTCTCAACAATCTAAAACATGGAAAAGGAGAGGGGATATCTACTATGAAATTGCTGTAAATAAAAGCCCACGCTTAGTACTCGAAAAAGAAGGAGCATTGGATACTGCAGCTGCTTCGTACCTGAGGGCAGCAACCGTAGAAAAAAACGAACGTAACGGTAAGCCAATTATAGAAGATAAAACTGATGTAATTTTTAAGCTCATCACCATTGCTAATAAAATGATGGAACAAGGCAACGTGGAAATAGAAAACAAAGCGTATGAAAAAGCATTTTCATTTTATGAACGTGCCCGTTATATATATGACCAAACTTTAAAAATTGATCCCAAAAACAACACATTACCCAATGCATCGAATTCTGCATTATTGAGCATGGTAGCTTGCGCTGTAACCGCTAACATGAAAGAAAAGATTTTGAATTTAGGAAATGAAGCAATTGGTAAAGGAATAGCCGAAGCTTGGGTTTACCAAGTCGTTGCGTCAGTATATGTAGAAAATAAGGATTTGGAAAAAGCTAAGGAAGTATTGGCTGCCGGAAAACAAAAGTTTCCCAATGAATCTGCAATATACTTAGCCGAATATCGGATTGCTTTTGAAGAAAAAGACACACAGCGGGCAACACAAATTATTAACGAAGGGAAGGCTAAATTTCCTGACAAAAAAGCTGATTTCATTTTAGAAGAAGTAAATATTTATTTAACCCAAGGTGATGATGAAAAAGCCAGCAAAGCCTTGGAAGAAGCCATAGGTGCATTTCAAAATGACAAAGAAATATTAAAGAATTTGTATTTTAATGCGGGAATTATTTATGATAATTTGTCAAAGAAAACCTTGAGCACAGACAAAAATCTATCAAAACAACATTTAGAAAAAGCGAAATCTTACTATGATAAAACATTGGAGGTAGATCCGAACTATGTATCTGCCTATAACCAATTAGCTAACTACCATGTTATATTGGGTAATGAATACATAATGGAGGCAAATAATTTGCCCTTTGAAAAAAAGAAAGAATATGATGAATTAAAAGCTAAAGCTTACAGCGAGTACAAAAAAGCTGCTGAGTATTTGGAAAAAGGATATTCAATTAAAAAAGATACTACCATTAAAAACAACTTGATAGAAATTTACAAGAAAACGCAAGAATATGATAAAATGAAGGCATTGCAAAATGAAAACTAATATAAAAGGGAGCTATAAGCTATAGCTCCTTTTTCATTCAATATTGTATTTAACATAATAATAATTATAGGAAAATAATTATCAGATTTTATCTACAAAATATTACTCAAAATACTTGATTAAGAATAACCCAAAACGTAATACTTTTTGTTTCTTTGTGTTATTAAGATTTCGTAAAACTATGAAACATACCAAACTATATCTATTATTTGCAATCGGTTCACATGTATTTCTATCAGCATGTGGGAAAAAATCTTCTGAATCATTAGATTCGGACGCCGTTCAACATGCCCAATATGACGAGGCATTAAAAATCAAAAAAATAACTTACTTCCAGTCGTTGCCCGATAAGGCTCCTAATCCGGAAAAAACAAGCAGTGAATCAAAAATTAAATTAGGGCATGTTTTGTATTACGACGTAAGGCTTTCTAAAAACAATACGATTAGTTGTAATAGCTGTCATAATCTATCAAAAAGTGGTGTTGATAATTTACCATTTTCACCTGGTGATGATGGTACTTTGGGGGGGCGAAACTCACCTACTACTTTAAATGCAGCCTTACATTTCAAGCAATTTTGGGATGGAAGAGCCAAAGATGTAGAAGAACAAGCCGGAATGCCTATCTTGAATCCCGTGGAAATGGCAATTCCAAGCCAGGATTTTTTGGTGAAGCGTTTATCGGAAATCCCAATGTATCAGGATTTGTTTAAACAAGCATTTCCGGGTGAAAAAAATCCACTTACATACAGTAATATCCAAAAGGCTATTGCAGCCTTTGAACGGGAACTACTTACTCCTTCACGCTTTGACCAATATTTGAAGGGTGATAGTAGGGCGTTAACAGTTCAAGAAAAGAAAGGAATGTTGAGCTTTATTAATATTGGTTGTGTCAATTGCCATTCTGGTACTTTACTAGGTGGTGACCAGTTTCAAAAATTTGGTGCCTATGTGCCCTACTGGGAACTTACGGGCAGTAAAAATATAGACAAGGGACTTTATGAAATTACTAAAAACGAAATGGATATGTATATGTTTAAGGTTCCATCATTACGTAATGTTGCTAAAACATTTCCCTATTTTCATGATGGTAGCGTAAAAGATTTAGAGCAAGCGGTTCGCATAATGGGAAAAGCTCAATTAAAATATGAAATGAGCGACGCAGAAGCTCAAAATATTGTAGCCTTCCTTAAATCATTAAGTGGTGAAGTTCCGGGATTTGCTAAGGAAATACCTAAAGAATTAGCCCGTAAGTAAATTACAAGATCATATTTTCTAATAAAAAAACGCCGGTTAGCACATTTGGCGTTTTTTTAAACTTTATCAAGCGCTTGCTTTAAATCATCTATCAATGCATCAGCATCTTCTAAGCCGATGTAGATGCGCACTAAATTCCAAGGTGTTTCGTATGTATATTCATCTTTGGTATCAGTAAAAGCACATACGGGGAAAGCTAACGACTCGTAACCACCCCATGAACAAGCCAGCAAAAAATGCTTCAAATTATCGCAAAAACGTTCTATTCCGGCGTAATCATCTGTATCAATTTGTAAAGAAAACATACCGCCGGCGCCTTTCATTTGTTTTTTTGCTAAGGCATACTGCGGATGTTTTTCGCTGAATGGATAATGAATATTCTGAATTTTTGGATGATTTTCTAAAAATGCAACTACTTGTGCAGTAGTTTTATTTACCCTTTCCATTCGCACAGGCAGGGTTCTCATCCCTTTCATTAGCTGCCAGGCATCGTGCGGGCTTAGAATGGCTCCTAAAGTCATAAGTTCATGAGAAAAAAGGCGTTCGATGAATGCTTTGCTTCCACACACGGCACCAGCCACCACATCGCTGTGCCCTGAAAAATATTTTGTGGCTGAATGACATACTATATCTACTCCCAATTCAATCGGTTTTTGATGTAATGGCGTAGCATAGCTGTTATCAATCAATGTAGTTATTCCATATTTTTTTGCTATAGCAACCACCGCAGAAATATCCTGCAATTCAAAAGTCATACTGTTGGGTGATTCTAAAAAAAACAAAGCTGTATTTGGGCGAATGGCTTTTTCAAAATTTTGCGGGTCAGTACCGTCAATAAAATCGGTTTCTACCCCAAACCGCTTCAATAAGGTTTGAAACAACTGGGTTGTCCAACTATAAGGTTTTTTTACACAAACTACATGGTCGCCTTGTTTTAAAACAGCTATTACCGCCGACGCTATCGCTGCACTACCACTAGCAAAAAGCATACAGTCTTCTGCTCCTTCTAAGGCTGCAATTTTTTTTCGTACTATGGCTACCGTGGGATTATATCCTCGGGTATAAAAGGGTGCACAAAATTCTTCTTTTAATCGGTTGCGCATGGCCTGCACCGTATCAAAACAAAAATTGGTGCTTTGAATAATGGGTGGTGATACAGCTCCGAAATACTGTTCCCGTTCCTCCCCTAGTTGATTGATGATGTAAGATAATGACTTTTCCATATACAAAAGTAATAGTACAAACTATAGTTAATAGGTTATTTTTTTCCCAAAGTTGTTATTTTAATAATTTAATATGCTTTTTGCCTTATAGAACACGGTTGACACGGATAGGATGGATTGGCATGGATTAAATCTGTGTTCATCTGTTGCATCAGTGTGTATCCGTGCGCTATGATTTAATCCCAAAATTCTCATTAGAATTGTTTTATAGGGGGCGGCAGCGTGTTTCTCCGCCTTGTAGGGGCGGATACGCCCGCTGCCCCGTCTGCCGGGGATGGCAGTGTAAAGCCCGCAGGGGCGAAGCCCACAGTGCACGGGGTAGCGGGGCTGAGGGCACGAAGACACCGCTACCCCGATGCAATGTGTGGCTGAGCCCCGAGGACTTGCAACGGACAGCCCCATAGGCAGCCTAATAAAAATGAAAAATAAACTAACAATTGTTGTAATTTGTTATTCAATACGTCCGAATCTGGAGATGATACCAAATCCTATGGTTAGGTTAATGGAAGGTCCTTTATCGCTTATATTGTAAATGGTTTCGTCACTTTGTAAACCAGTTGCTTTCTTATTAAATTCATGCGAAAAATAGGTAGCTCCTAATACTAAGCCAACGCCTGTACGCTTATTATTACGTACATAATAATAAAATCCCTGATTGGTATTTACTATTACTCCAACATCGGTTAGTGTTTTGGGAGGTTCGTGTTCGTGCCCTTTTTTAGGCAACAGTAAGTTGTTATAATAAATATATCCCACACCGGCGTTCACACAAGGAATGTATGCAAACCTTTCGCCCAAAGGTACTTCGTACATGATATCGAATGTAGCCATAAATGTAAGGCTTAGCGGATTCGATTGATTAAACCGCGGATTCCAAATATTAAAGCCGGTAAATCGCAACATGGGTCCAATGGAAAGCCCTTTCCAAAGGCGAATATGGTAACTGGCAGAAATATTTCCAATAGCCTTAAAAGCCCTGGCATTGGCAGGATTATACACATAATGCGGAACCCCCATGTCTATCATAAAATTATGGCGATAACCATTTTTTGGTGGAGGTGAAAAATCATCTTCTTCCATGTCTTGAGCATGTAATTGTATGCAGCCCATGAACAGCACATTAAAAAATAAGATAAATACAAGGGG
>CALEWF010000150.1 GCA_937925455.1 uncultured Flavobacteriales bacterium
AAATTAAATTTTTTTTGATAGAAGAGAAAGTGTATTTTCATTTTTTTGAAACTTCATTCATGACAGCAAAATATTCTCTCATTATACTTATATTATTTAGATTTTATATCTATTCAAATGCCCAAACTACATGTTGTAGCAATTCATCTGCTCATCAAGCATTTAATAAATTTGCACAAAAAGCTTCGTTTAAAAACGCTCATGCAGAACCAATAACCTGTAATCCTATGAATTTAAAAGGGACTATGATTAGTTTTCCAACTAATGATGGAAAATCCGGAAGAGCCTATCATATTTCGCCCAATCAAGCCAGCAACAAGGCCTTATTTTTATTTCACGAGTGGTGGGGATTGAATGCTTATATTCAGCAAGAAGCGGATCATTTTTCAGATGAACTGCCCGATATGCACATCTTTGCCGTAGATCTTTATGATTCGGCTATAGCTACAACCCGTGAGGAAGCAGCAAAATTAATGAGTAGTTTAACGCAGGAAAGGGCAGAAAACATCATACGAGGTTTATTAAATCATGTTGGAAAAGAAATGCGCATTGCCACCTTGGGGTGGTGTCTGGGGGGTGGTTGGTCATTACAAACCAGTATCATAGCAGAAAGACAAAGCCTCGCCTGTGTTATGTATTACGGTATGCCCGAAAAAAACATCAACCGGCTGCAACAACTTACAGCACCTGTTTTATTTATTGCTGCAGAAAAAGATGCTTGGATTACACAAGACATTGTTATGAATTTTGCTCAAACCATGAGTGATTTAAAGAAAAACATATCCGTTATTATTTACGCGGCTGAACATGCTTTTGCTAATCCAAGCAATCCGCATTACGACAAAGAAAAAGCCTCCGATGCTTTTCGCCAGGCTGTTGATTTCATAAAAATGCATTTTTAATATCTTATGGTAAACGCCAAGGTTTTTACCCCCATTCAATTAGGCCCCATTACACTACGAAACAGAACGATAAGGGCAGCAGCCTTTGAAGGTATGTGTACGAATTGGAATGTAACAAATGATTTAATTAATTACCACCGTCAGGTTTCAGATGGAGGTATTGGAATGACTACTGTAGCCTATGCTTCGGTGAGCAAAGATGGATTAGCTTTTCCGCATCAATTATGGATTCGGGATGAAATAAAATCTGATTTAAAAAAACTAGCGGATGCCATCCATGCAGGTGGTGCCAAAGCCTCAATTCAAATTGGTCACACGGGCAACATGTCAAAAAAATCGGTTACCGGCTTTCGCCCTATTTCTGCATCTGCCAAATTCAACCTGTATGGACCTACTTGGCCAAGAAAAATGAACTTACAAGATATAAAACGAGTAATTCATGATTTTAAAAAAGCAGTATTCCTATTAAAAGAATGTGGATTTGATGCAGTTGAAATACATGCAGGGCATGGTTACCTGATCAGCCAATTTTTATCACCCTACACGAATCGAAGAAAAGATGAATATGGAGGAAGTTTTGAAAATCGAAGCCGATTTCTCCGAGAAGTTCTTCATGCTGTTCGTGAAGCAGCAGGAAACCAAATGGCCTTATTGGTAAAAATGAATATGTGGGATGGATTTGAGGGTGGCATTACGCGGGAAGAGGCATATAAAACCGCACAAATTATTGAAGCTCATGGAGCCGAAGCTATTGTACTAAGCGGAGGTTTTGTTAGCAAAGCTCCCATGTATATCATGCGAGGGAAAATGCCTACCCGTATCATGGCAAAAAACATTTCTAACATGGTTGTAAAATTTTTAGTGGGAGTATTAGGGAAAGTATTCATTAAACCTTATCCATTTCAAGAAGGCTATTTACTTTGCTCGTAAACGATGGAAAAAATTGTTTGCTCCTTCTTTAAAAAAAAGGCCAGCTCGACATGAGCTAGCCTAACAAATGATTATTAAAGATTTGATTACTTAGTAATTACAAAACGACGGGTGATTTTTATCTGGTCAACTTGAATTGTATAGAAATAAATTCCGGACATAAATCCAGTAACATCAACTGATGTATTGAAACTTCCCAATGTATGATAACCTAAATTTTTCATCATTTGTACTTTTCCTGAAATATCTGTAATAGTAAGCATTACTTCACCTGCTTGCTGTAAATCATACTTAATTTGGAAAATATCTTTTGCCGGGTTAGGATAAGAAACCACATGCACCCCTTTTTCATCTTGCTCTTCAATTCCGAGATTTTCAGTTAATGTAACTAAACTCCAAATAGCCCAGTTTTTAAATGAATTTTCATCGGGCAAATCCGGTGACATATTTCCATTACAATCTTGATACCAAACAACAGTACCATTAGTTAGAGGGATGATTTGACTATTTGAGGATGCAGCATCTAAATTAATTTGGTAATATGCCGCAGGATATACTTGTGGATAACCACAGTTTTGATAATTAGCGAATACTACGGCAAAGGTATCAACCAATGAAGGGTCGTTATATTGAACTTTTACAGAATACCCCCAATTACTACCTGTACGTAATAAATTAGGTGCAAAACCAAGCACATCTCCATTTGGAGCTAATGATGTGTTAGTAACAATCAAAGTATCCCATAATACGTTAGAATTGTTTGGACGACGCTGCGCATCCAATCCTAATATAGAAATTGTAAGTGAATCATTTTGACCGGAAGTATTCTCATGAATTACGAAAACAAAAATACTGTCAATGTTAACTGAAACAACACTACTTTTAGGAAATTCCTGAAAAAATGTATAATCAGAAGTAACCACCATAGAATCAAATTTTTCATATATAGCAGCAAATGACCCCAACAAGGTATCGCGGTTGTTATGCGCATACCTATATGTTCCATCAGAAATAAATGCTACGTAATTAATACTATTGCCCGGATACTGTTTATCATA
>CALEWF010000151.1 GCA_937925455.1 uncultured Flavobacteriales bacterium
AATTTACCAGCTGCCCCATTGCCCCAACCCGTCATGGCGACCCGCCTTTGGCGGAGAAGCAATCTGTATGCTACAACGCATTCTCCGCCTACAACCAACTACCAAAACGCATTATCAATGCGGTTTGTAAACAATGCACCCACTACCCCAATTATCAATTACGAATTGTGAATACAATGCAATCAACACATCAACAAATCAACACATCTTCAAATTGATTCATTTCCAAATTAACCGCCCCTGCGGGGCGGACTGCTGCGGATGGAAGTGGAAAGCCCGGAGGGGCGAAGCCCACAGGGCACAGGGCAGCGGGGCTGAGGGCACGAAGACACCGCTACCCCGATGCCCTGTGTGGCTGAGCCCCGAGGACTTGTAGCGAACAGCCGCTTTAAGCAGCCTATTCTCTAATCTAATGATAATTTTCGGATTATCTTTTTCGCTATTTTGCTAGTATTTTGAACTTTGTATCATAATGAAAAAAATCTTTCTGGTAGTATTATTTGCACGAGCTTTTATTTTGGTAAATGCACAGGTGGTTGTATTTGGTGAAGTAACCGACGCTAAAACCAGCAAGCCTTTGGCATTTGTAAATATCTATGAACAAGGGAAAAATAACGGAGCGTACACCGATATTGACGGAAAGTTTAAAATAGTAGTACAATCATTACCTTCTACTATTCAGTTTTCTATTATTGGATATAAAAAACAGGTATTAACGATAACAGAATTCAATCGGTCGGATATTTTTATTCGCTTAGAACCCTTGGAAGTAGAGTTAGGCGAAGTGGTGATTCTGCCGGGTATTAATCCGGCGGAGGAGTTGGTAAAAAAACTTTTATCAAGGCGTGATACGCTAAATCCGAATAAGTTGGATGCATATACTTACACAGCGTATCATAAATTTTTGTTTACTGCTGCGGCAGATACTTCACTGCCGGAGAACTCTGAATTATTTAAAAATTTAAAAGATTCGTTGCGTATCAATGACACGATGAATCGGCAGTTGAATCTTTTTTTAGAAAAAAATCATTTGTTTATAAACGAAAGCGTAACAGAAAAACGCTTCATGAAGCCTGATAGGAACTATGAATTAGTAATTGCTTCCAAAACTTCAGGCATGCAGCTTCCCATTATTTCTACATTAATTACACAATTACAATCACTATCTTTTTATGAAAATACATTTTCCATTTTTGGCACACATTATATCAACCCCATATCAAAAGCCGGTTTGAAAAGTTATTGGTTTGAAATAGCCGACACTACCTTTTCTGGCAATGATACCGTGATTGTAATAAATTATCGTCCACGAAAAAATTCAAAAGATGAATCGTTATTAAAAGGGGTATTGAATGTAAATCTTAAGCATTTAGCATTAGAAACCGGCATCGCTATACCCACTAATACGGATGAAGGGATAAATGTAACCATACGACAACAATATGCCCGTATGGATTCTATTCATTGGTTTCCTGTACAATTAAATACGGATATAAGTTCCAATTTACTGGTCATTAACGGAAAAAAATTAGTAGGAGAGGGAAGAACCTATATTAAAAACATCCAAATCAATCCAAAATTAAAAGCCGGACAGTTTGGTGCCATTGAAATTGATGTGGATGAACATGCAGTAAAAAACAATGAAATAATATTGCCTCAGTACCGCGAAAATCCATTATCTGCAAAAGATTCATCTACCTACCGGGTGTTAGATAGTTTGGGTAAATCACTCAAATTAGACCGGCGTATCATGGCGCTGGAAGCCATTTTAACCGGCAAATTGCGGATACGTTTTATTGATATTGACTTAAATCGAATATTCACTTATAATAATTATGAAGGAGTACGGTTAGGTCTTGGTCTTAGTACAAACAATCAGTTGGTAAAATGGTGGCTGATTGGCGGGTATTTTGGGTACGGTTTTAAAGATAAAGCATTTAAGTATGGAGCCTTTACAGAGTTTATTCCGCATCGTAAAACAGATACGCGAATCCGGTTAGAATACAAACGAGACCTTACGGAATCGGGTAACCAAGAAATACCGTTGGAAGCACCGTTTAATTTGGATAATATTGCTCGGTCTTACACGCTGAATACTTTTGATAGTATTCATCTGTTTGAAGGTAGCATACGTTTCAAACCGGTGCAAAACCTACATCTTCGGTTGAGTTTTAATCATCAAATCATTGATCCCACACTTCCATACCGTTATTTACCCGATACAACGCCAAATCAACAATTCAGGTTTACCGAATTGCAATTTACAGCCCGCTGGGGAATTAAGGAAAAATATTTTCCGCTGGGGCATTTGTATTTAAGTATGGGAACGCAATATCCCATTTTGTGGTTTCATATTACCCAAAGCATTCCTGCTATTGACAATACACATATTTATACACGCATGATAGCCAAAATAGAAGAAAATTTAGATTTGAAGAAAGCGGGGAAGCTACGTACTATTCTGGTTGGAGGGATTGTATTAGGCGATAAACCGTATAACCGTATGTTTAATGAGCGGGGCAGTTTTGCTACGTTTTCAATCGTAGCACGTAGTGCTTTTGAAACCATGCGTCCTAATGAATTTGTATCTGATAAATTTATTTCCTGGTTTTTTAGTTATAATTTCGGAACTATGTTTAAGGTAGGTAAAGTGATACGACCTGAATTCAGCTTAGTACATAACTTAGGATTTGGCTGGATGAATGAGCCATTACGCCATGATGGCATTGTCTTTAAAACCATGGAAAAAGGCTTTTTTGAAGGAGGTTTTGTAATTGATAAAATACTTTATTTTAATGGTACCGGCTTGGGGGTAGGAACATTTTATCGTTATGGGGCGTATGCTGACCCTGTATGGTATAAAAACTTTTATGTAAAAATGGCAGTAACGTTTGGTTTGTAACCAAATTCTTAATCAATGGTATCAAATACTCAATTAAAGTAATTAAATACAAAATTAAATTTGGTTGCATACAGGTTTGTTGTATCTTTACGATGTTAACATTTTAATTTCATTTTTTATGACCCTGTACGTTGGGAACATTCCCTTTAATCTCAGAGAAGAAGAATTGCACAATGTGTTTGCACAGTATGGAGAAGTATCCTCTGTGAAAATCATTAAGGACAAATTCACCGGAAAATCAAAAGGTTTTGCCTTTGTAGAAATGAGTAGCACAGAAGCCGGAAACAACGCCGTTTCGCAAGTAAACGGTATGGAAGTAAAAGGTCGTCAGCTCAAGGTAAACGAGGCAAAGCCCAGACAATAATAAAGGTAGATTTTCTGAAAAAACGAAGCCCCGAATTTCGGGGCTTTTTTATTAGTTTAAATTAAAAACCTTTAAAATATTTAGATACGGATAGACTAAAATTTTATGTAAGAGATTTAAACTTTATAAAAATTCTTATAGTGAGTGCGTTAAATTCAATTGAATTAAGGTATGATATTTCTAAACCTTTTTTCTGATTTTCGTTTTTAAAGCATAATTCTTCTCCGTTTTGAGGTATGATGATGAAATTGGGATTTTGTTGTTTTGCATATTGAGAAATTTTAATTACAAAATCCTTCATTCTGTCGGCAGCTAATGCTTGTTCTTCTTTATCTATATCAGAGCAGGAAGATGTACTTAAAGATAGTATGATTAATATGTAAAACAAGATTTTAAAACCCTTCATCGATATTTTATTAGTGTTTTAAATAAAAACGGATTTTATATGGGCTTAGTTTCAAATCAAATAAACAGTACAATAAAAATCAAATACTTTCAGGCAGTGTATATTTTCTTCCGGCGTTTTGTTTTTTCAGCCAAAGCATCAGGGGTTCAAAATAAGCTACCATTCCTTTAGCACTCATTTCTTCGCCAATAGAATTTTTCAAATGTTCTCGCCAATCAACACTGGCGCCAGGATACATGAGTTTTTTCAAAAAATCTCCAATAGATTTATTGCCATAATAATTGGTGGCATGAGGCGGTTGATTTAAAATATTTTTGGCGATGTATTGATGAAATTGAAACAATAGCACATTGCTCATAGCATAATCATAATATTGAGCAGCATCGTTATTGATATGTGTTTTAGTAGCCGCATCGCAGAATTCTTCACCACGTTCAGTAGGAGGCACTATGCCTTGATATTTTTTTACTAAT
>CALEWF010000152.1 GCA_937925455.1 uncultured Flavobacteriales bacterium
AATTACGGATTATGAATACAATGCAATTAATACATCTTCAAATCCTCTCATCTTCAAATTATTTCATTTCCAAATTATCCGCCCCTGCGGGGCGAACTGCTGCGGATGGAAGTGAAAAGCCCGCAGGGGCGAATGCCGCAACGCAAGGAGCAGCGGGGCTGAGGGCACGAAGACACCGCTGCGACTATGCGATGCGTGCATGAGCCCCGAGGACTTGGAACGAACAGCCGCTTTAAGCAGCCAATATACTCTAATGACAATTTTGGTTTTAAAACATACTATTGCGGGTATTCAATGCGCACATGATACATGTTTAGTAACATTCGGATTAAAACTTTTTTAATCCGGTCAATGTCTTTTAGTGTAATATCACTGTGTATAAATTGTTTTTCCTGCAACTGGTAATCAATAATGCGATTTACTAATTGCGTTATTTTTTCTTCGTTAGGTTCATGAATACTTCGCGATGCCGCTTCTACTGAATCAGCCATCATCAAAACAGCCATTTCTTTGCTGAAGGGCAATGGTCCCGGATAGCTGAATTTTTTTATATCTACTTCCGTATCCGGAAAGGTTTTGATATAATTTTTGTAGAAATATTGTACGGTTTGAGTGCCATGATGGGTGCGAATAAAATCCACAATTACCGAAGGGATTTTATATTTTTCAGCAAGTTCAACTCCGTATTTTACATGCGAAATAATTTTTTCGGCACTTTCTTCAAAGCTTAATCCAACATGTGGATTCATCCCGGATACCTGATTTTCAATGAAATATTGCGGTTCAATGGTTTTGCCAATGTCGTGATGCAATGCTCCGGCTCTCACCAGCAGCGTGTTTCCCCCTATCTCATCAATGGCGGCTTCGGCCAGATTGGCTACCTGTATGCTGTGATGAAACGTGCCTGGCGCTTTTATTGCCAGTTCTCGCAAAGCATCACTGTTTGTATCAGTCAATTCAATCAGCGTTAACTCACTAAATAGCCCAAACAATTTTTCAAAAATGTAAATCAATGGCAGAGAAAATAAGGTGCCCATGCAGCTTATAAAAAACCATAGATATGTATTGTACTGAATATTAAGTAGGGTGCCTTCTCTCATTAAATGCAATGCAGTATACAAAATGCTGAAAATAAACATTACAAACAATGTAGTGGTGTAAAGCTGCGAACGTTTTCTAAAATTGATAAAACTAAAAATGGCCATAATTCCCCCTCCCATCTCCACTATTACAAACTCATAATTATTAGAAGCAAACCAACCGGTTATCATCACCGATATAATATGAGCAAACAAGGCCATGCGGGTATCATAAAACGAGCGAATGATAATGGGAAGAATTGGAAATGGAACTAAATAAATACTTGGCGCACCATTATGATATGCCAACGAAGCCAAGCCACTCATCATCATGATGAGGCTGAGAATAGAATAAGATTGCCGATAGTTTCGTAAAATTTTTTTTCGGAAAATCACTAAAAATAAGTAGAGAAATACCAAAAAACTAATTACAAAAATGGCCTGACCAATCAAAATTCCAGCCCGGTTCGTCAATTCTCCTTTCTCAAGGTTATATTGTTTCTTAAAAGAATCAAGCAGTTGAATTTTTTCATGTGTTACTAAATCTCCTTTTTCAATGATAAACTCATCTTTTTTAAAAACCCCTTTGGATATAGGAATTTGTTGTAACTGGTTATCAAGCATCCGTTGAGTAAAATCGGCTTCATACCTCACGGATGGAATAAGAGCATCCGAGAGCAGCGATACGCATTGTTTTTTTACGATGCTGTCATTTATTTCAAGTAGTTTTTCAAATTGTTGAATGACAGCTGGTACGGTTAAAAACTCTCCTGCTAAATGTTCTTCATAGGTTTGTTGCCCGGTAAGTAGATATATCAGATCATCATTTTTTAAAAATCCAGTTTCAGCTTTTTCTTCGATGATGGGTTTTTCATAGATAAAATGAAGTACATTCCTTACTTTTTGTAGAATTTCTTTGTTTTTTCGTTCTTCCAGATATGGTTTTTTAGCCATAAAAGCAGCCTCAAACTTCTCATATGTTTCCTGTTCAGCCAGTTCATCTTTTTTAAAATAAAGTTTTCTTTTTTTAAAAGCATGTTTTTTATCCTGTTGTATTTCTTCATTGCTTTTAAGTATCGGGAAATCAAACGGAGCTTTTAAGTTTTCATGTTGCCAAGGCCGCCCATCTTGGTATTCATAATTAAGACCGGTTTCACGGGGCAACGTCCAAATAATGAATATCGCCGCTATAACAAAACCAAGTAAGCTGTATAATTCCTGTTTTTTACCTTTGGCCATACTACAAAGGTGCTTAATTTTTTTAATCCGAAGTTTATTCCTATCGTGTTTTGGTGTTCTCGTCATTTTTCAAAAACATGACAAAAGTCATTTTTTAGTCTGATGAGCTCCCGTATGTTTGCTTCAAATTATATGATATTATGGAGAAGAAAATTTATGAAATGCATCAGGAGCATACAGAATGGTTAAATAAACTATCTTTTTACCAAGATGAGTTGGAAATAATGAAAAACCGGTTGGCAGAGATTGCCCAAAAGTACACATCCAATGATGTTTTGGCCCAAGTAGAACATTTTCAAAATCAATTTATTGTTCAGGATGAACAGTTGGATATTTTAAAACACAATATCAATGAGCATGAAGAATATCTTCAGCAGCGTATTAACGAAAATCAGGTAGCTGCCGACCGTCAAACTTCCTCCGATAGCCCCCAGATAAGAGAAAGTGTAGCATCTTTTGAGCGGATATTCAACGGGCTGCGTCAGGAATTTAATCAGTTTCTAACTAGAACCATGTAGGTGGTTTTTTTATGAATATAAAAGTCCTTTTCCGGCAAGGAAAAGGACTTTTTATTTTATCCCCGAATTGTAATAAGAATTTTTAGTTATGCTGTTTTGCCCATATCAAACTCCTTGAGTATGTGGGCAATTTGTTCGGGTGTAAATCTGCTCTTTTTCATAATATATTACAGTTTAAAGTTATTTCTTTTTTTCTACTTTTAAACTGTACTATTTTCGGTGGAGCTTACACAGCCATTCTTCTCTGTTCGTTATTTTGTCCTGTCGATTTAAACACTTGTCTTACGTTTTAGAGTTTCAATGTCAAGAACTTGGTCGTATTCTTTTTTGTGAATTTTTTTGCTTGTGATATCAATTTTAACTGTCGAAATAAACTCCTTAAAATCGGAATTCATTGTCAGTTTATTGATTGTCTCCCAGTCAAGTGATTCACGATATTTTGCAGGAAAAATAATTTCTGATGAATGTGGGTCGTCAAGATTAAGTTTGATTACTCCAATACCAAATGATGTTGAAAGTCGAGATAGTTCGCTTCTAAATTCTTCTTCTTCGGAAACTTCGGCAGCAA
>CALEWF010000153.1 GCA_937925455.1 uncultured Flavobacteriales bacterium
GGATTTTCCATATTGCATGGCGGAATTACGTATTCACTGGCTGATAGTGCTTTGGCTTTTGCTTCTAATGCTCATGGCATTAAAGCAGTATCTATTGAAACTTCTATCTCTCATGTAGAACCCTGCCGAGAAGGTGATGTATTAACGGCTATTGCCGAAGAAAAACATTTAACCAACCGAACCGGCGTATATTATGTTACGGTGTACAATCAGGATAAAAAACAAGTAGCTTTGTTTAAAGGTACGGTTTATCGTACCGGAAAATTTTGGTTTCCTGAAGGAAATCAGTAATTCCAAGAAGTTTCTTCAAAGCCATTCAATAATTTTCTGGTTTCGTCAGCGTATTTCATTATTTTAATTGAATCACTGGTCAATAATCTAAATTCTCCGGATGTTTTTTCAAATTTCTGTACCGGAATAATGGTATAACTAATTGGAGATGTTTCTTTTTTATACACCCAGGTAGGAATGTAAGATACCCGATGAATGTACGTTTTGTTATGCTTTTTCACCACAATTAGTTCACCTATAATACCGCCATCTCGATAAGTGTCGCGCTGATTGGATAAGAAATTTCCCAATGAATAAAAAACCGGAACTTTTTTCAAACTGTCGCTTATAGGGCTAATCCATGCAATAGGTTGTACTACATGCGGATGAGCACCTACTATGGCATCAGCTCCATAATCGGCACAAAATTGAGCAATTTGCTGCTGCTCCGTACTTTCTTTACGCTTATATTCTATGCCCCAGTGAAAGGTTATTAAAATAAAATCAGGATTTGCACTTTTGGCTTTTATCAGGTCTTTTCGAATAACGGCAGTATCTATAAGGTTTACCACATTGGGCGGATAAACCGTTAGCCCATTTGTGCCGTACGTGTAATTTAATATTGCTAATCGAAATCCTTTTTTAACTTCCCACAAGTAGGGATAGGTTTTATCACGTTCTATTGTATCGCGAAATGTACCGGTATGACGCATTTTCAGGCTGTCTAATACATTCAGGGTGCGAATTAACCCGGCTTTACCTTTGTCGTATGAATGATTGTTGGCTGTGATTAAAAAATTATACCCAGATTTTTGTAACGATGGAATTAAATCGTCCGGACTGGAAAACATAGGATAGCCGGTGTATGGTGGCCCGGCGAGGGTAACTTCAAGATTCCCAATGACTACATCACACGATTGAAAGTAAGGAGCCACATATCGAAAAGCAGGTGTATAGTCGTACGTTTGATTTTCAGCTTGATACATGGATTGCACAAGGGGTGTATGCCCCATAATATCACCAGTAAATGCCATGCAGACTATTGTAGAATTTTCTATTTTTGAAACATATAAATGATTTAAAGGAAGGTTCTTATTGTTTTTCTTAAAAGAATTAGAAAGAAATATTGTTAGTATTATGCCTAACGTAATTATTAACAACGAGCCTGCGAATAGATATAATTTTGTTTTTTGTGTCATCGGGATGGTGTATGAATCATTATACCTCGTACAATGAAGTATTGAGCAATAATGTAGGTTGACATGATGAATATTGAGGCGTAGGGAAGGGGTTGCACAAATTTGTTAATGGCGATCATGGAATCGGAAGCAATAAAAAGCAATGCTCCTACCAATACCATGTAAAAGCTATGTTGATTGGTTCCACGGACTCTCCAGGATGCAAAAACTCCCATAGTTCCTATTACTATTGCATAAACCATTACCGGTATAAACATAGGCTCTGTTTCTGGTTTAGATAAAATATGGTCTTTTAGAATAAAAAGAAAACCTGTTACAAAAAAAGCATAAGGAAACGCAAAAATTATTTTACCTCCTACGGGTAAAACTTTCATTCCTAAGCTATTGCTTTTATAAAACGAAATAATGTATAATACGTGGGCAAAAAGAAAAGAAGCTAAACCAAAGACAAATAATTCTTCCCGCAGAAACATTAAAAATATGTCCCCAGCCATTGAAAACATAAGACTTACAAATATAAATTGCCGGAATTTTTCTTTTAAAAGCTCACGGTTTACCAATATCCAGCCCATTAGAACGGGCATAAGCAATGGTTTCATGGTATAAACGAATGCCACGGTTTGTCCTGAATCCCGAAGCATTTCACCTACCATTTCTATGATTCCAACAATGGCGTAAATAAGTGTAAACAAAAATGTACTATGCAGTTTCAAAGTGTGATTGTTTTAAAAGTTGTGGTTGTTTAATCAATCGAATCATTAAAAAAATGAAAGTACTCATGGTAAAAATACCAGCTACATATGCTACATGTGTAAACCATACCTCTTCTGAAAATAACCAGAAAAGAAATGCATTGAATAAGGTTTTTACAATTTCTAAATACAAGCCAATGGTTTTGTTTTCAAATAATTTACCCAGGTTATAGATGGAAAAAAGAATGTATGCGGCAATATATACATACCTAAAAACAAGGTGTTCATTTCCTGAAATAAACATGGCATCAGCAAAAAACATGAAATAGGAGGTAAGGGCAATAACAAACACAAATTGAATCAAAGCATATCGTTGAATCCATCGGGGAGTGGCAACCTCAAATTTTTGAAAGGTTTTTGCATTAACTTCCTTAGGATATTCCCTGCCACCCAGCACTTGGGGCTTCCACCCGGGCGAAGCAACAAACGCCAGAATTTTTTCTTTAAGCGTTGGAGCCTTTTTGGCTAAAACAAACAATTCTTTCCAGTAATGTAAATTAGCCCATACAGGGTCCCAACTTCTCAATGGAGTAGTAATACCATATACAACTTCTTCCTCTTCTTTTTGAAACGTGCCAAACAGTCTGTCCCAAATAATAAGTGTCCCGGCATGGTTTTTATCAATGTATTTTGGATTAGACCCATGATGTACGCGATGATGCGAAGGTGTATTAAAAATAAATTCAATTGGAGCCGGAAGTTTTTTAATGGCTTGGGTATGAATCCAGAATTGATATAAGGTATTGAATGCAGATACAGTAACAATCATTATCGGGCTAAAACCTAGCCAAGCCAATGGTACATAAAACAGGGATGAAAATAAGGTTTGAAACCAGGATTGACGAAGCGCAACTGATAAATTATATTCTTCACTTTGATGATGCACAATATGGGTAGCCCATATTGCATTAATCTCATGACTTAACCGGTGAAACCAATAATAGCAAAAATCAACGCCAATAAAACAAAGAAGCCATGTCCACCCATTATCTGCAAACTTATAAATAGAATGGTTGTAGATAAAAATATACAGCAGCATGAAAATTACTTTAAACCAAGCACCTAACACCTGCTGTCCAATGCCACAGCTTAGGTTAGTAATGGAGTCATTGAGTCTGTATAGTTTTTGCTTTTGTATAATTCCATACAGCAATTCTACCCCGATAAGAATAAAAAAAATGGGAACTGATAAGGCAATAAAATTCATTTTCTTAGGGGGTTTTTATAATTGATTTGCCACTTAAAATTTTTCCGTTTTTTATTAGACTAAGATAATAAGTTCCTGCAGGGAAATTAGCATTTTCAATCATCAATGGGGATTGTATCTTCCCAAAACTGCCGCCCATCGTTTTGCCATTTACATCTGTAATGTACCATCCGCTAAGCTCTCCCAATTGATTTACATCCCATGTAACATTCCAGAATTCAGCAGATGGATTGGGATATATTTTGAAAAGTGAAAACATATCTTCTTCAATACCATAAGTTAACCCCTTGTAAGCTAAAGCATATTCTCCTTTCTGCAAGTTTTGAATCGTAATAGTGCCTACTTTATCGGTTAAATTTCCTGTATTTTTTGTATAGTTTGGCCACTCTTGCCATACAGCTCCACTGTGAGGGCGATATACCAAGATCAAACTATCTTCCGTTGTACCAATTAGTAAGTGATCAAGAAACGCATTGTTACCACTGGTTTTACCATTGTAAGTAATTGAGCCGTTAGCTTCAAAACCGCCAGACCATATTCCGTCAATTTTCCAATAACGCTGAGGGTTTATTAACCAACCTGAACCTGCCGGTACATATTGTTGATCGGCTGCTGTCCAATGTTGTTCTACACGCAGTAATACTGAATCTTGAATAGATATAACATTCACATTTATATTTTCATGCGTTAGATTATTTATACCAGTAGTTTTAATAATTCGTGTTTCGGCAGTTACCGCATGGCTGATTTTTTCATTCGGATCTATTTCAGCATAAACGGGAATAAAGGGGAGGGTTATTTGAAAAGTATCTAAATGTCCATTAAAAATTAAAGTTTTAGTTTCCGTATTCCAGGCATTGTCGTAAAAAGTAACTTCTATCGGTACTTGATGACTGTAATTAGCTCTACCGGTAAGCTTTTGTCGTGCATAAATAGTTACAAGATATGGGGTAGAGTTTGAAATTATTTGCATAGAATCAATACCAAACCAAGGCCATCCTCCTTGAAATACCCAATCATTAAAAAAGTTATTCAAATTATATCCTGTTACACTGCTTATTTCATCACGGTATTGCCATGCATCAATATCTTGATATGCGAAATGTATCAAAATACTGTTTAAACCTGTAAAAAACAGGCTATCACCCATATACCCCCTCAACGTATGAAGAATGTCTGCCCCTTTACTGTATGTGGTATATCCGTAGGTAAATTCCTGAGGAATGCCCGAAATAGGCCAATATCCCTGATCTTCAATGTGTGCTATATGTAAGTTTTTTTTATGGGCATTGCGAACCAAGGATTTATAGTTAGCCGTGCCATACAAATTTTCATTAAAGATGTATTCACAATACACCGCGCTCCCTTCGTTTATCCACATATCTTCGGCAGTGCGGCAGGTTACTAAGTTTCCCCACCAGTTATGGGCTAATTCATGAGCCATTACATCCTGGTAGGTGGTTGTATTATTTGCCAAAACTACCGGATAAGCTATATTCATGGCATGTTCCATAGCTCCGGCGGTCATGGGTACCAAAACATATCCCACTCGGTCCCATTTATATGGACCAAATTTGTTTTCAAAAATGTGAAAAGCATCATCTAAGTTTATGAAAGAGTTTTTTAGTTTGGTAGTATCGGTTGCACGGGCGGCCAGTATTACCGGAATTGGATTCGTATTAATACTGGAATAATTGGTTTCAAGCAATTCATAATCTGATATTGCCACCGAAATCAAATAAGTAGGGATTTTTTTGGTAACCTCCCAATGCCAAGTGGTTTTTCCCGGACTGGCTGTAGAGGTATCTTGCAATATGCCTCCGCAAATTGCTTTGCGATTATTTGTTGTGGTAATGTACAGGGAATAGGTGCTTCGCGTGATAAAATTATCCAAACATGGAAACCATACCCGCCCATAATTGTGAGGAATTTCTCCTAAAGATACTCCTACATTATAGGCATAATTCCCAGAAAAATAGAAACCACCGAAATCTGCATCAAAGTAAGGCACACCATGATAGTAAACGGTAATAATAAACTCGTCATCCGTTTGATAAGTGTTTCCTAAAGCAATATTCAGCTTTTCCCCCGTTCGGCTAAACAAGCAATTATTTGTACCCAGTTTTATTGAATCAACAGTTAATTCTTTTAAATCAAGAACCAATTGATTCAGACCGTCAATTTTTGATTTTACATGCAATGAAGTATATCCTTGTATTACTTTATTAGTAAAATCAGAAATATCCAGTCTGATTTCGTAATGTAAAATATCTACACTATCTACTCTTGTATCATAAGGGTAGGTAAGGGCATATAAGTTTGGATAGGAGCTTACTACTAATAATAATCCACAGAATGAGAAGATGCATCGTTTCATGACGGAGAGCTTTTTACAAATTTATCAAAATATAAGCGTTAAGCACGATGTTATTTGTTCGTTTTAGGATATTTGAATAACATACTTAAAATCATGTATTTATACATTTGTAATTACATGTGTAAATCTTAATATACATATTTAAATGTACTTCAATTTCAGCTATTTACAGTATTTAATTAAACTTAAGCTGTAAGTTGTGGAAGATTTAAAAAACTGTTGAAATAAAATCAAATCAAATATCCATGAAAATTTTGAATTAACACACAGACGGATAAAAATCCGGACCAATAAATAGCACATGGATGACACGGATAGGACGGATTGGCACAGATTGAATCGGTGTTTATCTGTTGCATCCGTGTGTTATGATTTATTTGTTTACCAATTATTTAACATTGTTATCGGGTTATTGATTTTTTACCACAAAGAACACAAAGTTTTACACAAAGGGCACAGCGTGCGGTCATTTCTGCCATAACTTTTTCTTTTTGTGCTTTGTATTTAAATATTTCACCACAGAGACCACAGCGATACACAGAGAAAATAAACTAATTAAAAAACATCCTCAAAGTGGTTTAATGCAATTGTAGCAAACCAAATGGTTGGTTCCAAGTGATTATTTTTCTGAATAGACAGTTAAAACACAAATACAAATGGCTTTGCATAATAACCCGTTATCAATTGCATAGTTTGGGTTAAAAATCTTATAATAATCTTATTAGTTCCTTTTTGCTTAATTTATTCAATTATTTTAAAATCAGGTAGATATACACTTGTAATTACAAATGTAAAAACATGGTATATTTGAATATAATAATCTTTTTATCTGATACATACAATATTTATTTAAACTTTTACTATAAGTTATACAAAAATTTTAAATGGTTTGTTGAAATAAAATCAACTATGTATGGTTGAAATTTCGGTGTTTTTATTTAGTTTTACAAGTGTAAATCAAATAAATTATGCTTGGAAACAGGTTGCAACAAATTATGGATTACTATCATCTCACTCCGAATAGTTTTTCGGAGAAATTGCAAATTCAACGCAGTTCCTTGTCGCATTTTTTTACCGGTAGAAACAAACCGGGGTGGGACTTTCTAGAAAAGTTAGCTCGTACATTTCCCGAAATTAATATACAATGGTTTCTTACAGGCGTTGGTAATATGCTAAATAGTAGGGATTCTAATTCTTCAACGTCAAACATCCATATTGAAGAAAATACAAAGGAATTCTTTACAGAAATAGAAAAAACAAAAACAAGCAACTTATTAACTAGCCATCAAATCGAAATAGCAGTTGAGAAGATCATCATTTTGTATAAAAATGGAATATGTAAAATTTATCAACCTGAATAATCGCAGGATATAATCGAACTGGATGTTAGTGTAAATAAATTAGTAGGTTTGTTGCATTATCCTATTTATTCATGAAGCCATCATCTTCTCCTGAATCGCCCCGTTTGCTTAAAACCTTTGGGCTTCGCATGGCCGTTGTTTTGGTTATTAGTAATATTATCGGATCAGGGGTTTTTAAAAAGGTAGCACCCATGTCTGAGTTATTACTATCACCAGAATTGGTTATCCTTGCATGGGTTTTGGCTGGTGTTATCACCTTGTTTGGGGTATTGTCCGTTGCTGAATTGGGTTCTTTATTTCCCGAATCTGGTGGGGCGTATGCATGGTTAGAAAAAATTTATGGAAAAACAATTTCTTTTTTTTATGGATGGTCATGTTTTACTGTAATTCAAACCGCTGCTATTTCTTCAATAGCTTATGTATTTGCAGGAGCTGCCGGAACGTTTGTACCATTGTTTCGATTGTCTGCTGAAGTAGAAGCCATCACCGTTGGCGGAATCTTATTTCCATTTGAAAATTTAGGTGCTAAAGTAGTAGCATCATTACTTATCATTTTACTAACACTGATCAACATTCGTGGGGCAAAACATGGTGGGGCTGTGAGCCAAATTTTTACCTGGATAATTGTAGCATGTATAGTGTTGATTATAGCAGCCGGGCTTACAAGTGCATTGGGGAGTTGGGCCAATTTTAAAACTGTTTCATCCAACTATCCTCCTACTTCTTTTGCTACTTCATTAGGCTTTGTTGGGGCTTTGGTAATTGCTATGCGTCATGCATTCTGGGGGTATGAAGGGTGGATTAGTTTAGGATACGTAGGAGAGGAGATACAAAATCCGAAAAAAAACATGCCCAAAGCATTGATAACAGGTATTTTAATTGTCATAGCAACGTATGTATTGCTCAATTTTACCTATTTGTTTGTAATGCCAATTGATGAGTTGCTAACTGCCGTTAATGCAGATACCAACAATATCGCAGCCGTGGTGGTTATAGATAAATTATTTGGAGAAGGTGGGGCTTATATTATTGCAGCGATGATTTTAGTTTCTACGCTTGGGTGTACGAATACCACCATTCTTACAGCTTCTCGTATTTATTATGCCATGGCACAGCATAACCTTTTCTTCAAAAAGGCAGCAGTATGCCATCCGCAATTCAATACCCCTTCACACTCGCTGATATTGCAATGTATTTGGGCTTGCATCCTTGTATTTAGCGGCTCATTTGATATGCTTACTGACTTACTGATTTTCGCTGCATTTATATTTTACGGATTGGTGGTATTGGGTGTTATTATTCTTCGAATCAAACATAAAGACCTGCAACGTAGTTATAAAACAATAGGATACCCTATTGTGCCTATAATTTTTGTATTATTTTGCTTGGTATTGGTGGTAATATCAATATACGAAATGCCTACACATTCCATGGTGGGATTACTACTTATCTTTTCCGGATTACCTTTTTATTTAAAATGGAGAAAGAAAAAGGCAATTTAAATTATGTTCTCTTGCTTTGGGTATTTTTTATACATTTGGTTTATTCAACAATAAATTCATGAAAAGAACACTGTTTACAATTTTATTGCTGATTTTTGCGCTTTATACCGTAGCTCAGCCCACCATTCAAATAGTGCAATTTGCTACCGGATTTTCAAATCCGGTAGATATGGCTTTTGCACCCGGAGATGATAAAATGTATGTGGTACAACAACGAGGAAGAATCCGAATGGTTCAACCGGATGGTACTGTATTGGGCACAGATTTTCTCGATATCTCTTCATTAGTTTCTTTAAGTGGCAGTGAAACCGGTTTGTTGGGATTGGCATTTCATCCAAACTATCAGCAAAACGGATATTTTTATGTGAATTATACCCGGGCTTCAAACGGTGCAACCCGTATATCAAGATTTTCTAGAAGCACATCCAACCCTCAGGTGGCTGACCCTAATTCTGAAGTGGTTTTGTTAGAAATTGCTCAACCATTTTCCAATCATAACGGAGGATGTATTCGATTTGGTCCCGACGGATATTTATACATTGGCATGGGAGATGGCGGAAGTGCCGGTGATCCGGGCAATAGGGCACAAAATCCAACTAATTTACTGGGTAAAATGCTTCGAATCAACGTGGATGTCTCCAGCGGTTATTCTGTTCCTTTAACTAATCCCTTTTATGGCCAAACGGATACCTTGCCTGAAATTTGGGCTTTGGGGCTTCGAAATCCCTGGAAATTCCATTTTGATAAATTAACCGGTGATTTATGGATAGCAGATGTAGGACAAAATAACATTGAGGAAATTAATTTTCAACAAGCGGGCGATTATATTCCATACAATTATGGCTGGCGTTGTTATGAAGGGAATAGTACATATAATACTACCGGATGTTTGTCAGCATCTAATTATAAATTCCCTATAGCTACTTATACTCACGGCTCTACCAATTGTGCTGTTACCGGTGGAGTGGTATATCGGGGTGCAGAATATGCTGATTTGTATGGTAAATACATTTTTACCGATTATTGTAGCGGACGGTTTTGGACAACTTATCCCGATGGTTCTGGTGGGTGGATAACGGATCAGCTCAATCAACTTTCAGGCTACTATTTTGTGTCTTTTGTCGAAAATCATCAAGGCGATGTATTTATAGCAGATATTAATTTGGATAGAATTTATCGTATTCAATCCACTAACACGTGTAATCCTGTTGCAGTTGTACAATCAGAAAATAATACTACTGCAATATGTAGTGGTGATAGTTTAAAATTGTTTACACCGGCAGGCAACGGATTTACTTATCAATGGTTTTTTAATGGTAATCCCATTGCTTCGGCCACACAATCGCTGTATTATGCCAATCAGCCCGGTAATTATCATGTGGTAGTTACTTCTCCCGGTAATTGTACCAATACTGCTACTCCATTTACTGTTACGCTTTCAACTACTCCAATAGCTAGTATTACAGCCACAACCACTCATGTATGCATTGATGGAAATCCCATTACCATTTCATCTTCCCCAACCGGAGGTGTTTATAGTGGCACTCCAATTTTGGGAAATGAGTTTTTACCTGGAACTGCCGGGGTAGGAGTACATCCGGTAATCTATTCAGTAACCAATTCAGAGGGATGTATTGGACGTGATACGGTTTGGATTACAGTACATGACTTGCCTACAGCTCAAATCAATAATCTTCCGGCACAATACTGTATAGATTCTGCCGCTTTTGCCTTGTCTGGAACTATTGGTGGCGGAACGTTTAGCGGACCGGGAGTGTCTTCTGGAATTTTTGATCCAACCATTGCCGGCATCGGCACACATGCCATCATTTATCAGGTTACTGATATCAATGGTTGCATGAATGCAGATACAGTTTATGTGGAAGTGATAAGTGCTTGTAATACAACATTACTTTTTAATGAATCTATTCAGTCTATAGCGATTTATCCCAATCCCACTACCGTAGGAGAAGTTTGGATAGAGTTTGAAAGTAATGAGGAAAATCCGGTGAAAATTTCTATCCAAACGCTCGAAGGTAAAGCCATTTATTCCATGATTGGGCAAACCTTAGCAGGTAAAAATAAAATTTCCTTAAACATAAGCAGTTTATCTTCTGGAATGTACCTTTTGAAACTTGAAAATCAAAATGCCCGGTTTGTTAGAAATTTAGTAGTAAATAAATAGAATGAATGCATTTATTCAGCAAGCCCAACGTGGCCAAAATTCATGGAAAGTTTACCTATCAGTTATATTGATAACATTTGGATTTTTCTTCATCGGTCAAATTCCGGTATCTATTATTTTGCTCAAAGCAGAACAAAACAATGTCTTGTACAATGAACAAATAGCATCGCAAATAAGCTATCCGTTATTTTTTATTCTTTTAAATCTACAATTTATTTTAGCCTTTGGTGCATTGTTGCTTTTTACTTATTTACTGCATCGACGCCCCATACTTACCCTGCTTACCAGTGCAAATAAGTTTCGATTAAACAGGTTAGGGTGGGGGATGCTTTCCACTTTGATTGTTTTAACAATTAGCGATTTAATTTACTACTCTCTTTATCCAGAAGAATATATATGGCAATTTGATGCAGATAAATTTTTTCCTTTTTTATTGGTTGCTATATTGATATTTCCCTTCCAAATTGGTTTTGAGGAAGTTTTCTTCAGAGGGTATGTATTACAGGGTGTTTCCATCGGAACCCGAAGCATTATAGCAGGCTGGGTTATTTCATCCGTTTTATTTGGCTTGGCTCATAGTTTCAATTTGGAGGTTTCTGAATTTGGAATATTAAAAATGCTGGCGGTTTACATTTCTCTGGGCTTAGGCTTAGGCTTTGTAACCATTTACACCCAAGGATTAGAAATAGCCATGGGTTTTCATTTAATAAATAATTTGTACGTTGCTTTAGTTAAAACATTTCCAGGTAGTTCACTTAACACTCCGGCTCTATTTATTTCACCAGCC
>CALEWF010000154.1 GCA_937925455.1 uncultured Flavobacteriales bacterium
TTTTTATTAAAAATTTCAAACCAATCATTAAAAAAGAAGAAAAGCCGGTAAAAGTAGAGGAAGAAGTAAAGCCTAAAACTGAAGACAAAAAAGACACTAAGCCTAAATCAAGCGGTAAGAAATAAAAAAAGGTGGCTAACCCACCTTTTTTTATTTCAGTCAATTTAATCAATCCCTATTTCCAAGGTATTGTAAAATGTAATATAGCAGCACAGTGAGGGATGATAATGCTGCAATAACATAAGTTGTTGCAGCTAAACTTAGTGCTTTAGTAGCTTTGGTATGTTCTTCACCATATGTCAGGCCGGTGCTGTTTAGCCACACCAAACCTCTGCGAGTAGCATCAAATTCAACCGGTAATGTAACGAGTGAAAATAAGGTGATTGCACCTTGGCAGGCTATAATAATTAATAAAGCTAAATCATAACTAAACCAATGAAAAGCAAATGCTCCTAAAAGCGATGCGATGAAAATAAAATTAATAATTTGACTGCTAAAATGAACGATGGGAACCATAGCAGAACGAAATTGTAAAAACGGATAAGCCGTAGCGTGTTGTACTGCATGTCCGCATTCATGGGCTGCAACGGCTGCTGCTGCAATGTTGGTTCCGTTATATACTTCCGGACTTAAGTTTACTGTTTTATTGGCCGGATTGTAATGGTCTGTTAAATGTCCGGGTACACATGTAACTTGTACATCGTACAATCCGTTGTCACGCAACATTTTTTCAGCCACTTCTCTACCGGTAAGGCCACTGCGCAAAGGTACTTTAGAATAAGCTGCAAATCGGTTTTTCAATGCAAATCCAACCGCCATGCTTAGCAACATGAATCCGATGATGATGATAAATAACATAGGTACTCTTTTTTTAAACTTTATTACAAATTACTATCCAATTTTTTAATTTTAAAAACAACCAAGGTTTAAAAAATGTTGCAAGGTCTTGTAATACCTGTTATATCAAGCTTTTTTATCTGATTGATTGACTTCGATGGTGAGGTGTCAAACTGTCATAATTCTGACAGTCCTTCACTGAAAAAAAATGAGTAGGTTTGTGGTGAATCAATTAGATAATAGATAAGAACAAATGATATGTCGCAACGTCCGTTGATTTTAGTTTGTAATGATGATGGAATTTTTGCGCCTGGTATTCAGGCTCTCATTGAAGTAATGCAGGAATTGGGGGAAATTTTGGTTGTGGCACCTGATAGTCCGCAATCTGGCATGGGGCATGCTATTACCATCAATTCTACATTACGAGTTAACCGCATTCAAAATACCCAAGGTTTGGTAAAATACAGTTGCAGCGGTACACCGGTTGATTGCATTAAAATGGCTGTAAGTAAATTATCAGAACGCCCTATTTCAATGGTAGTATCGGGTATCAATCACGGTTCAAATTCTTCTATCAATGTAATATATTCCGGTACTATGTCCGCAGCCGTTGAAGGGTGTATTGAAGGTATTCCCAGTATTGGATTTTCCTTGTGTAATTATTCTTACGATGCCGATTTTGAATCTTGTAAACCGTACGTAAAAAAAATCGCAGAGTTGGTATTAGAAAAGGGCTTGCCGGAAGGTGTTTGTTTAAATGTAAATATCCCATCGGTACATTTTAATAAAATTCAAGGAGTACGGGTTTGCCGTCAAGCTAAAGCATATTGGGAAGAAGAAATGGACGAACGTACCGACCCTCGGGGCGGAAAATATTATTGGCTAACCGGCGTGTTTAAAAATATGGATGATGGTATAGATACTGATGAGTGGGCATTAGCTAATAATTTTATTTCGGTTGTTCCAATTCAGATTGACATTACAGCCTACAAAGCCATGGAAGAATTGAAAATGTGGGATTTTAGCATCAATAACTGAAAAACATTTACTTTGAATCATTAAAAACATGTTTCAAAAATTTTGGCAAAAAGATGATTTTGGATTTGGGGCATTGATTGGTGCCATTGTACCCATTGTTACATATCTGATTTTAGAAAGCATAGACCGTACGGTTATGCAGCTTTGGCATCTTCCATTTTTCTTACTCGATGATACACAGTATGCTCTGGCAGTAGCCGGTAATCTTTTTTTCTTTCGACAATTTATGGTTAGAAAAATGAAAGACCGCACCGGAAAAGGCATTCTGATGATGACCTTTGTGTATGCATTTATTTACATCCTGCTGTTTTTCTTGCTGGAGATTAAATACATTTTTAAGCCATGAAACTTTATGTAATTGCCGGCGAATCTTCCGGTGATTTGCATGCGGCCGGTTTAATACGCGAACTTCGTCGTCGAATTCCTGATTTGCAGGTACGTGGTATGGGCGGAAAACAACTCATGGCTGAAGGAGTAGATATAAGTCAGGATTATTCCGGACTTAACTTCATGGGATTTATAGAAGTAGTTAAAAACCTACCGATTATTTTACGGCTTATAAAGCATATCAAAACCGATATTCTTCGTTGGAAGCCCGATGCTATTTTGTTGGTTGATTATCCGGGTTTTAATTTACGCGTGGCAGAATTTTGCAAAAAAAATGGCATTCGTGTGTTTTATTACATCTCTCCGCAACTCTGGGCATGGAAAGAAAATCGGGTAAAGAAGGTAAAGAAATATGTGGATGAAATGCTGGTTATTCTTCCGTTTGAAGAAGCCTTTTATGCCCGCCACGATATTCGGGTACACTATGTGGGGCATCCGCTGCTGGATGCCATTCAGCGTTTCAAAAATTCTGAAACTTCTATTGGGTATTTCGATAAACCCGTGATTGCTTTATTACCCGGAAGCAGAAGGGGAGAAGTAACCGCCATGTTGCCAACAATGTTAGAAGCTGCCACAGCATTTAAACATCAATATCAAATTGTGATAGCGGGAGCACCTTCGCTACCATCCTCTTTTTATCATCCTTTTTTGAAAGATTACCCGCATGTGAAGCTGGTTGAAAATCAAACTTATTCATTACTTCGCATAGCACATGCCGCGTTGGTTACTTCAGGAACAGCTACACTGGAAACGGCTTTATTCAACGTACCTCAAATAGTTTGTTACAAAGGTAGCCGAATTTCGTACGAAATTGCTAAGCGACTCATCAAGGTAAACTATATCTCCTTGGTAAATCTGATTCTTGATAAACCGGTTGTAAAAGAACTAATTCAGCATGAGTTAACAGCTAAAAATTTACAGCAAGAATTAGAATATATTTTAAGAGAAGGTAGAGAACCCATGCTCCATGAATATGAATCGTTGCGGCGTATTCTTGGCGAATCCGGAGCTTCATCCCGTGCTGCCGAAACCCTTGCTTCTTTTATGCATCATTAAATAAGATATCCTAACTACTGCTTTTTATGCTTAAACTTCATTGAACCCATATAAGTCTAATAACTTTTTGAGTTTATATCATTCCATATCCAATCACTATTTGTCCGTTTTAATTTTAATCTCAAAGGTTTCAATAGAATTTTTTATTATCCGGCTGCCTATGGGGCTGTCCGTTCCAAGTCCTCGGGGCTCAGCCACACAGGGCATCGGGGTAGCGGTGTCTTCGTGCCCTCAGTCCCGCTACCCCGTGCCCTGTGGGCTTCGCCCCTGCGGGCTTTCCACTTCCATCCCCGGCAGATTAAAAAAATCAAAGATTTTATCACACAAAAATTTTTCAAATTTTAACACTATAAGAAAATGAACTAAACCCATAATTTCCATTCAAAATTTATTGGCTTGTTTTCAATAAAAAAACCAAGTCAATAAAACAAAAGAAACACAATATGAAAACCTTATTTTTAATTTCTAACGAACAAAAGTGGGAGTAATTACAATTTTGCTTTTAAGCTTTCTCCACCCACATCAAACAAACCCTTATCTTTGTGGTTTAATTTGTATTGAATAAAGGTTGTATGAAGAAGTCTCATATTGTTTTATTACTCATCATTGTCGGAGCCGTGGGCTTGGCATTTTATTCATTACAAAGTTCTGAAACCTACGCTTCATTTTCTGAGGCCATGAATGAACCGGACAAAACCTTCCATGTGGTGGGTAAGCTGAATCTGGAAAAGGAAATGGAGTATAATCCGGTGGTAGATGCGAATCTTTTTACGTTTTACCTAATTGATAAAGAAGGTCAGGAGAAAAAAGTTTTGCTATACAAATCCAAACCACAAGATTTTGAAAAGTCTGAACAAGTGGTAGTAATTGGTAAAATGCAAGGCAATGAATTTCACGCCAAAGATGTACTTACCAAATGCCCGTCTAAGTATTCAGATGCCCAAACTCAACAAGTGAAGTAACTCATGGGAATACAATATAACGGAGAAAACCTCTGGCTGGGCATCATCGGTAACTTATTTATTGCCTTATCATTTTCGGCAGCCTTTTTAGCCACGGTATCTTATTTTATGGCCGGTAGAAACGGAATTATTCATACAGGTTGGAAAAGGTTAGGCCGCATCGGGTTTATGCTTCACTCACTGGGTGTGTTGGGTATCATTGGTACATTGTTTTATATTCTTTTATCACACAGGTTTGAATATCATTATGCCTGGCAGCATTCAAGCCGCGATTTGCCATCGCAATACGTTTTTGCTGCCTTTTGGGAAGGGCAAGAAGGAAGTTTCTTGTTGTGGACTTTCTGGCATGTAGTAATTGGTAATATCCTCATTTGGCGTAGCCGTGAATGGGAGCCTCGGGTGATGGCTGTGTTTTCGGTTGTACAAGTATTTTTAGCCTCCATGGTTATTGGAGCTGTTGTTGATATTCCCGGGCTTGTGCATTATAAAATTGGCTCTAATCCGTTTATTCTTACCCGTGAGCATCCAAGCATGGCAGGTCTTCCTTTTCTGAATAATCCTGATTACTTGTTGAAGCTCGATGGCCGAGGGCTTAATCCTTCACTTCAAAATTACTGGATGACGATTCACCCACCCACCTTGTTCTTTGGATTTGCTCTGACGTTAGTTCCTTATGCTTATGCATTAGCCGGTATTGCTAATAAAAAATATACTGAATGGTTTGCCCCTGCCTTGCCATGGACGTTTATTGGAATTGCAGTATTAGGTACCGGGATTTTGATGGGTGGTGCCTGGGCTTACGAAGCATTAAACTTTGGTGGCTTTTGGGCTTGGGACCCGGTAGAAAATTCATCGCTGGTACCTTGGCTTACATTAGTAGGTGGCGGCCATCTCATGCTTATTAAAAAAAACAATGGCACTTCACTTTTTGTAGCTTTTTTCCTCATTATCATTTCATTTGTATTGGTATTGTATTCTACCTTCCTTACGCGTAGCGGTGTGCTGGGTGATGCTTCGGTACATTCATTCACCGATTTGGGGATGACCGGGCAATTATTGATGTACCTATTTTTCTTTATGTGGTTGCCGGTGGTGCTGATTATCCCCTCTTTTCAAACTCGCTTGTTGTATTCATCATTTTCTTTGGTATTGTTGATTTTAGGATTTTATCTCAATTTCAACAGCACCATCAAAATACTTTATCTAGTCTTTGGATTAGGCTCACTAGGATTAGCCGGCTATTGGGCTAATCGTCAATTTCCACAGGAAACACAGGGGGAATCAGCGTTTAGCCGCGAATTTTTTATGTTCATAGGTAGCTTATTGCTGCTAATCTCTGGCCTGCATCTTACGTTTGAAACTTCTAAGCCGGTTATCAACAAACTCATTGGAACCAACTATGCACCGGGAAATATTGATACCTATAACAAAGTGCAAGCAATATTGGCTATTTTAATTACGATAATGATGGGTGTGAGCCAATTTTTGTTGTATAAAAAAAATATCCTGGATGTGTTTTGGGGAAAGATCATGCGTTCCATCATCATAGCAGCAGGGCTTACCTTGCTAGCCGGCTTGATATTTAAAGAGTTCAATAATCCACAATATATTCTTTTGTGTTTTGCTTCTGGTTTTACGGTTATCGCGAATGCCGATTATATCATAAGATATTTAAGAAAGAACCTTAAAATGGCAGGGGCTTCTCTGGCACATATCGGGTTTGGGATGATTATTTTAGGGGCGGTGATTTCGGCCGGACATAAAAAATTTATTTCGCAAAACGCCAATCGGATTAATTTAGAATCGCTTAATCCTGATTTTAAAAATAATGAAAATATCATGCTTCACCGGGGCGATACTGTGCCGATGTATAAATACTATTTGTCTTACCAAGGTGATACCTTGATTGGTAATGTGGCGCATTACCGGGTAGATTATTTTACCTTAAAAAATGGCCGTTTGGAAAAGGTATTTACCCTGTATCCCAAGCTAATAATGAACGAGCGAATGGGAAATTCACCGGAGCCAGCTACCAAACATTTTATTGACAAGGATATTTTTACCCATGTTACTTATGTGGACGTTGAAAAGTTAAAGCGGAAAAATAACACCGAACAGCCCCAATATTCCGATCCGCAGCATTTTACTATTCAAGAAAAAGATACCGTATTTGGAACACGGTTTTACATTGTGTTTGAAGGACTTCAAGCTCAAACTCCGCTGGATGAAACTTCGCAAACAGATTCTTTGTTCATTCAGTTAAAAGGAGTGTTCAGTGTGTACAATGTTCGTGGCCAACGGCTCGACCTAATTTATTCGCAATACGAAATCAGAAATAACTACGTGTATACAAAACCTGGCATAGGCGAAGAAACCGGATTGAAAGTTGAGTTAGAGCGAATCATCCCCCAAGATCGTACGGTTGAAGTGAATATTTCTGAACTGAAGGGTGGAAAAATGAACGATTTTATCATCATGCAGGCTATCATCTTTCCGGGTATAAATATTCTTTGGACCGGTTGTGTATTGATGGTACTCGGTATTTTTCTAGCAGTATATTATAGGTTAACTAAAAAGACATCGGTTTGAAGCCGATAACCATTATAGGTACCGGCCATGTGGCTTGGCAACTTGGCAATGCTTTGTGCCAGGCAGGAATTCCTATCACTCAAATCTATGGACGCAATCAAACCCATGCAGAATCCTTGGCCCGGCATTTAGGCACTAATGCTGCTTCAACATGGGAACAACTTTTTCCTCATCAAGGCATATTTATACTTTGTGTGAAAGATGATGCCATTGCAGAGGTAGCATCCTCTTTTGTGCATCAGCCCTACCTGTTGGTTCATACCGCTGGGGCAGTTTCTATGAATGTGTTAGAAAATAGAGCGCATCATATAGGCGTGTTTTATCCGTTGCAATCCCTTCATCGAAATAGAACGGTTAATTGGTTAGAGCTCCCTGTCTGTTTAGAAGCCTCATCGAACGAAGCTTTAAATGAACTTACCTGGCTGGCTTCCAGAATCTCAAACAATGTTACGGTTTTGTCATCTGATGAACGCAGATGGTTACATTTAGCTGCGGTAATAGTTTCAAATTTTACCAATTTTCTATTCATTCAAGCTGAGGCTTTATGCAAAGAACATGGCTTATCTTTTGATTTGCTTTATCCGCTAATTCAAGAAACTGCTCAAAGGCTCAAACATAGTGCTCCAAATAATTGGCAAACCGGTCCTGCCCGGCGCAATGATAAAGAGGTGATGAAGCTTCACTTAGAAATGCTTAAAGATAATTTGGAACTACAACGGTTATATAGCGAATTTTCTGAATCTATCATTCGATACTATCATTTGATTATCGATAAATAGATTAAATTTACTATCACCTAAAATCCGTAAGTAAAATTAGTAAAGTGTTAAAAAACCTGTTAAAAATAAGCCCTCCGAAAGATAGGAGGGCTCGTTTTTTTTCACCTATTTAGGTGCATGATTAAAATTAGCAGAAACGAAGTTACACCTTTTGGCGGACTTCACCTAATCCATGAGCGGGTTCTTGCCAAAAACATCCCGCAGTTCATTACCGATATTCTTGGTAAGCGGTCAGCCAATGCAAAATACAGTTATTCAGACTTGTTTTTAAGTTTATCTTACCTCACCTTTTGCGGAGGAGATTGTGCGGAAGATTTAGAGCACCTCAGGAATACA
>CALEWF010000155.1 GCA_937925455.1 uncultured Flavobacteriales bacterium
AGAATTGTTCTAAATAAATAAAAACATTCTTTCTATAAAATTGTTAAGATTAAAACTATGATTTCAGTTTCTGAAAGAGCAAGAAATAAAATTATAGAACTCATGGGAAAGGATGGAATCCATGAGAATTCAAAATTTTTACGGGTAGCAGTTCAGAGCGGTGGATGTTCAGGCTTGTCATACAATCTCGATTTTGATACGCAAATCAAAGAGAATGATCAAGTATTTGAAGATAAAGGGATAAAAATTGTGGTGGATAAAAAAAGTATATTATACTTAATAGGTACCGAACTTGACTATACTGACGGTTTGAACGGAAAGGGTTTTCAGTTTAATAATCCAAATGCAAGCCGAACCTGCGGTTGTGGGGAAAGCTTTGCTGTATAAATATGTATGTTTTTCCACTATGAATGAACAAGATAAATTATTGGACGAAGTTGTTTCAGGGGAATATAAATATGGTTTTTATACCGATATTGAAACTGAAACAGCCCCCAAAGGCTTAAATGAAGACATTATTCGGTTTATATCTGCTAAAAAAAATGAGCCGGAATGGTTGCTTGAATGGCGCTTAAAGGCTTTTAGATACTGGAAAACCATGAAAGAGCCTTCGTGGGCTCATGTAAAATACCCACCCATTGATTTTCAGGACATCATTTATTATGCAGCTCCAAAGAAAAAGCCAAAATACGAGTCGCTTGAAGAAGTAGATCCGCAACTTTTAGAAACTTTTAAAAAGTTGGGTATTTCGATCGAAGAGCAAAAAATACTCGCTGGGGTTGCCGTGGATGTGGTAATGGATAGTGTATCTGTAAAAACTACGTTTAAAGAAAAATTAGCTGAACTGGGTATTGTATTTTGTTCCATCAGCGAAGCCGTTCAAACCCATCCGGAATTAGTAAAAAAATATATAGGAACCGTTGTGCCTTATCGTGATAATTTTTACGCGGCTTTAAACTCTGCTGTATTTTCTGATGGTTCCTTTGTTTACATTCCCAAAGGGGTGCGTTGCCCCATGGAGCTATCTACCTATTTCCGTATTAATGCCATGGATACGGGGCAGTTTGAACGTACTTTAATTATTGCTGATGAAGGCAGCTATGTAAGTTATTTAGAAGGTTGTACAGCCCCCATGCGGGATGAAAATCAGCTTCATGCAGCCGTGGTAGAATTAATTGCTTTAGACAATGCAGAAATAAAATATTCAACCGTGCAAAACTGGTATCCTGGGGATAAAGAGGGGAAAGGAGGAATATATAATTTTGTAACTAAACGAGGAATTTGCCAAGGAGAGCGATCTAAAATTAGCTGGACGCAGGTAGAAACAGGTTCGGCTATTACGTGGAAATATCCATCAGTAGTTTTAAAAGGCGATTACTCAGTCGGTGAGTTTTATTCAGTAGCCGTAACCGGTAACTACCAGCAGGCCGACACCGGAACCAAAATGATTCATTTGGGAAAAAATACACGAAGTACCATTGTTTCAAAAGGAATTTCGGCAGGGAAAAGTAACAATAGTTATCGCGGATTAGTAAAGATAGCTCCGACCGCTAAAAATGCCCGTAATTTTAGCCAGTGCGACTCGTTATTGATTGGTAACCAGTGCGGAGCCCATACGTTTCCTTACATTGAGGTGAATAATCTTACCGGTATTGTAGAACATGAAGCTACTACTTCAAAAATTGCCGATGACCAGATATTTTATTGTAATCAGCGAGGAATTAACACTGAAAAAGCCGTAGCCTTGATTGTAAATGGATACTGTAAAGAAGTACTCAACCAACTTCCCATGGAATTTGCTGTGGAAGCTCAAAAACTTTTGGCAATTAGCTTAGAAGGAAGTGTAGGATAGGAATGATTAAATAAATAGTGATCATTAAAACAAGCCTTAAAATTATACACACAATACTATGTTATCCATTAAAAATCTACATGCTTCCATTGATGGAAAAGAAATTTTGAGAGGGTTAAACTTGGAAGTAAAACCGGGAGAAGTTCATGCTATCATGGGACCTAACGGGTCTGGTAAATCTACCTTGGCTTCAGTGTTGGCTGGCCGCGAAGAATATGAAGTTACAGCAGGTGAAATTATTTTCAATGATAAAAACTTATTGGAGCTAGCCCCGGAAGAAAGGGCTGGAGAAGGCATATTTTTAGCATTTCAGTATCCGGTTGAAATTCCCGGCGTAAGCATGATGAATTTCATGAAAACAGCCGTTCAGGAAATACGCGAATACCGTAAACAAGAGCCTTTAGATGCCAAATCATTTTTAGCATTAGTAAAAGAAAAACAAGCGTTGGTAGATCTGGATAAAAAATTAGCTAATCGTTCGGTAAATGAAGGTTTTTCGGGGGGGGAAAAAAAACGGAACGAGATATTTCAAATGGCTATGCTTGAACCCAAACTTGCCATCCTGGATGAAACTGATTCGGGCTTAGATATTGATGCGTTGAGAATCGTTGCCAATGGTGTGAATAAACTTCGTTCACCTTATAATGCTTTTTTAGTTATTACCCATTATCAGCGGCTCTTAGATTACATTGTTCCTGATTTTGTACATGTATTGTATAAAGGTAGAATTGTAAAAACAGGCGATAAAAACTTAGCATTAGAATTAGAGGAAAAAGGATACGATTGGATTAAAGAACAAGTGGATGTATTAAATTAATATGATGTAAATTATGGAAATTACATCACTGAAAAATCGGGTAGAGCGTAAATTTATTCACGAGACGCTGACAATAGAAGGGTTTGAGCAACTGCGCACCCGATCTAAGGATAATTTGAAGTATATTGAACTTCCTGACGTGAAAACGGAAGATTGGAAATATACCAACCTTCATTCGATTCTTGAAGCAATCAATCCGGATGGAAATGAAATATCGTTTGAAATTCAGGAGAACTATCCTCCCAACACCTTGGTAGTGCATAATGGCCGTTTGGTGTACTCAACAATTACCGATGAAGTAAATAATTGGATAAAATTATATCCAATTGATAAATTTCAGGAGTTTGCATCTGGTAGACCAGTTGAGTCTGTCGCAGAAAAATCATCCGATTATTTTGTGTTATTAAATAATGTTTCATTTAATCGCGGATGGATATTGCATATTAAATCCGATGCCCCTGATAGTCTCAATCTTCGCATTGAATACATTTGGTCAAATCTGTCCGATATTTTTATTTCATCCAGAAGTATTGTGTATATGGAGGCTGGTACGCGGTTGCATATCACAGAAAATCATCGGTCTGAAGACCAATCACCCAAGATTTTTATCAATCACGTTACCGAATGTTATTTGGATAAACAATCAGAATTGGTTTTTAACAGGCTACAAGAACTACGAACTGGCATAACTGCTATCTCTCATACCTTTTCATCCATTGCTGCAAAGGCTCGTTTTGAATTGAATCATGTGATTGCCGGACAAGGAATTATTCGTAATAATTATGTCATGAACCTTAATGACGAAGAGGCCTATGTAGGGCTTACCGGATTGAATTTACTTTCACGGCAACAACATGCTGATTCATGGGTTCAGGTCAATCATTTCAGCCCCCATTGTAGTAGCGATCAGTTATTTAAATCCATTGTAAATGATCAGGCAACAGCAGCATTTACTGGTAAAATCTATGTGGCAAGAGGTGCACAAAAAACCAATGCCTATCAATCATGTCGAAGCATTGTTTTGACCGATGAAGCTAAATCTTACGCCCGACCGCAGCTTGAAATTTATGCAGATGATGTAAAATGCAGCCATGGAGCTACCACCGGACAAATCCATGAAGAAGCTATCTTTTACATGCAGGCTCGAGGTATTTCCAGGTCAACGGCTCAGCGATTGATGCTTGCCGCATTTGCATCAGATATTTTAAACAAAATACATGATGAGTCGTTCTGTGAACAAGTGGAAGCACTCATA
>CALEWF010000156.1 GCA_937925455.1 uncultured Flavobacteriales bacterium
ACCCCTTTATACTTTTTTATTCAAATGAAATAAACCGATAACTCCATAAGTTGTTAATGGTTATAAACAGCTGACCCATCTGGAATTTTTATGTGTATTTTTGCCATCATTTCAATTATACTTTTTTACTATGCCTCGCAATCAGTTTCTCATGCGGCACATTGGCCCGGATGCCGCCCAAATAAAACAAATGAGCCAGGTTCTTGGTGTTTCAGATGTAGATGAATTGGTAAACCAAGTGATTCCAGCTAATATCAGAAACAACCAGCCACTAAATATTGAAGAGGGCTTAAGTGAGCATCAGTACCTCAAACACATTTGGGAGGTTGCTCAACAAAATAAACTCTACCATAACTTCATTGGACAAGGATATTACGGAACAATTACCCCCTCGCCTATTCTTCGCAACATTTTTGAAAATCCCGGATGGTACACCGCATATACACCCTATCAGGCAGAAATTGCTCAGGGAAGAATGGAAGCCATTCTTAATTTTCAAACCATGGTGATGGACCTTACCGGCATGAATTTGGCGAATGCTTCGCTACTGGATGAAGCAACGGCTGCCGCAGAAGGCATGGCAATGGCCTTTCATATGCGAAGCCGTGAAGCCGAAAAAAATAATGTCAATCGGTTTTTTGTATCGCAGCATTGCTTTGCTCAAACCATTGATGTATTGAAAACCAGAGCCGTTCCATTAGGAATTGAATTGATAATAGGCGATGAGCAAACATTTACCCCAGATGCTGGATATTTTGGAATGTTATTACAGTATCCTGATGCCGGAGGAAACATCAAAGATTACCGCTCGTTAATCGAAAAGGCACATGCGTTAGGAATGATTGTGGTTGTAGCTGCCGACCTGTTAAGCCTTACCTTATTGACCCCTCCCGGCGAATGGGGTGCAGATATAGTGGTTGGAAGCTCTCAGCGTTTTGGTGTACCCATGGGTTATGGAGGACCACATGCCGCTTTCTTTGCAACTCGCAAAGAATATCAGCGCCATGTGCCAGGCCGCATTATTGGTGTTTCTATAGATGCACAAGGGAAGCCGGCTCTCCGCATGTCGTTACAAACCCGCGAACAACACATCAAACGCGATAAAGCCACTTCAAACATTTGTACCGCCCAGGCTTTATTAGCCATTATGGCATCCATGTATGCCGTTTATCATGGTCCTATGGGGCTAAAAAATATTGCTTTACAAATCCATAAGAAAACGGCTTTGCTTCATAAAAAGCTAAAACAGTTTGGTTATATCACCAACACTACTTTTTTCGATACATTACAGGTACAAGTTAGTGCTGAAGAAAAAGATTTTATACAGAAAAAAGCGATTGAAAAAACATGCAACTTTTTTTACTATCCCAATGGGTACGTAGGCATTTCAATGGATGAAACAACAGACATGGTACAGCTTAACTTGGTAGCATCCATCTTTGCTAAAGCAAAAAATCTTAACCACTCTCCATTTAGCGAAACGGAATTAGAAGAACAAGCAACAGCTATACCGGAAACCTTTTCCAGAACAAGCCCATATCTTACCTCCCATGTATTTAATGCATACCACTCTGAAACAGAGTTAATGCGTTACATAAAAAAATTGGAAAGTAAAGATATTGCTCTCAACTATTCCATGATTTCATTGGGATCTTGTACCATGAAGCTGAATGCTGCCAGTGAAATGATACCCCTTAGTTGGCCTGAGTTCAACGCATTACATCCGTTTGTACCGGTTGAACAAGCTGCCGGCTATATGCAGGTTATCAAAACCCTAGAAAAAGACCTGGCTGAAATTACTGGATTTGATGCCATTTCTCTTCAACCTAATTCTGGTGCTCAAGGAGAATACACGGGCCTTATGGTAATTCGTGCATACCACCATAGCCGTGGCGACCATAAACGAAATGTTGTACTCATTCCATCATCTGCCCACGGAACCAATCCTGCCAGCGCTGTGATGGCTGGCATGCAAGTAGTTGTGGTAAAATGCGACGAGTTGGGAAATATTGATTTGGCCGACCTTCGGGAAAAAGCGCAACAATACCAAGAAACACTCGCTGCTTTAATGGTTACATATCCTTCTACCCATGGGGTTTATGAAGAAACCATCATAGAGGTAACCGAAATCGTGCATCAATACGGTGGCCAGGTGTATATGGATGGTGCCAACATGAATGCACAGGTAGGATTAACCAGCCCGGCTCGTATCGGCGCCGATGTATGCCATTTAAACCTACACAAAACATTTGCTATACCGCATGGAGGTGGCGGGCCTGGCGTGGGACCCATTGGGGTAAAAGCCCATTTAGCACCCTTTCTTCCAGGACATTCCTTAATAAAAACAGGCGGTAGTCAAGCCATCTCTGCCGTTTCTGCCGCTCCTTGGGGTAGCCCGCTGGTTTTGCTTATTTCTTACGGATACATTAAAATGCTGGGTGGATACGGCTTAAAGCGTTCAACCGAATTAGCCATTTTTAATGCTAATTATATGAAAGAACGCATTGCCGAACATTATCCCATTTTATACACCGGTTCCAATAACCGTGTTGCTCACGAGTTTATAGTAGATTGCCGGGAGTTCAAAAAAACTGCTGGCATTGAAGTGGTTGACATTGCCAAACGCTTGATGGACTATGGATTCCATGCTCCTACCGTTTCATTTCCTGTGGCAGGAACGTTGATGATAGAACCTACCGAAAGCGAAGCCAAAGATGAATTGGACCGGTTTTGTGATGCCCTGATACAAATCAGGCAAGAAATTCGTGAAATTGAAATGGGTATTGCAGACCCTAAAAACAATGTTCTGAAAAAGGCTCCTCATACAGCAAGTGTTGTAACTGCTGATGAGTGGAATAGACCTTACCCTCGCTCCAAGGCAGCTTATCCGCTCAAATACGTTGAAGAAAATAAATTCTGGCCTCCTGTTTCACGGGTGGATGATGCCTATGGCGATAGAAACTTGGTATGTTCCTGCCTTCCATTAGAAGCCTACATGGAAGAAGCTCACGGATAACATCCATTTAACTGTTTCTATGCTGTTCGAATACGACTCGCCAGATATTTTTGATATTATCAGAAGCCTTGATTTTGGACCTCTCAAGGCTTCTTTTTCCCCTTACCGACTGGAATTTATCCGCCCATCAAAAACATCTAGGGGAATAATGAACCATCGAGATATTTGGATTTTAAAAGTTTGGGAAAAAGACAATCCAAATGTTTTTGGCTTAGGAGAATGTGCCCCATTACCAGGACTTAGTATAGAAACGCCTAAAATTATTGAAGATGCGTTGATTGATATATGTTGTAACCCCGATGAATATTCAAACTGGCTAAGTGGTGAATTAGACCATGCCCCATCGGTAAATTTTGCTCTTGAACAAGCCCTCATTGATTTACATCGAGGTGGCAAACGATTGTTATTTCCCAGCAAATTTACCCTAGGTCATGAACAAATAACTATCAATGGATTAATATGGATGGGCAACCCGCAATATATGATAGACCAAATCAACGAAAAAATCCATACAGGTTTTCGATGCATAAAAATGAAAATTGGGGGTATTTCTTTTACAGATGAATTCAAAATCTTACAAGAAATTCGCGATACCTTTGGTTACGATGAAATTGAACTGCGCCTTGATGCCAACGGTGCCTTTAATGCCGACGAGGCTCTCGAAAAACTTGAAAATTTGGCTTCGCTTAATATACATTCCATTGAACAACCCATTAAACCCGGTCAATGGGAAGAAATGGCGGATTTGTGCAGGCTAAGCCCAATTCCTATAGCATTGGATGAAGAGCTGATAGGAGAAACTGATAGATACTCCAAGCAAGAACTACTTGAAACCATCATGCCCTCTTATATTATCCTAAAACCTTCGCTATTAGGGGGATTTCAACATGCCGCCGAGTGGATTGAATTAGCAGAAGAATTAAATATTAGTTGGTGGATTACCTCAGCCCTGGAAAGTAATTTGGGCCTTAACGCCATAGCACAATGGACATTTACTCTTCAAAATCCTATGCCTCAAGGCCTGGGAACTGGACAATTATTTAAAAACAATTTTGATTCGCCGTTATACATTAACCACGATAGTCTGATGTTTGATCCGGATAAAGCATGGGATTTCGGCCAATTAACATGAATAAAACTCTTCGAATCAATGGAGAAGTATTAAACCATTCGGAACTTCTCTTAAAAGAAAAAAATGCTACAAGCAATTGGGAAAAGGAAATTTATCACTTCGCCGCTTGGCTTACCGGGCAAGACGAAAGCCCAATGACATTTAAAACTTCTGGTTCTACTGGAGTACCTAAAACCATCAAATTTTCAAAAAAAGAAGTTTTTGATTCGGCCATACGAACCATCAAATTCTTCAATCTGCATAGAGACCAACGATTTTTACTTTGTCTTCCGGCAGCGTTTGTTGCCGGAAGAATGATGATTGCTAGAGCCTGGGTCTGTGGCGCTGATTTATACACCGTACCCCCCTCCAACCACCCATTAAGTGCTGTTTCACCAGAAGTTAAAATTCATTTTGCAGCATTTACCCCCCCGCAACTTGAAAAATCATTATTTTCTAATAAACAATCAATTTTGTCAAACATTGATACAATAATCATAGGTGGAGGCATTGTAAATATTGAATTAAAACAAAAATTATTAGACTTAACTAATAATTTTTACCAAACATATGGGATGACAGAAACTCTAACCCATGTAGCCGTAAAAAAATTAAATGCTCCGGCCGATAATTTTTATCATTCTATCAGTGAGGAAATATGGTTTTCAACAAGCCCTGACCTATCATTAATCGTTCATGTTAATAACATGGAAATAAAAACAAACGACCAAGTGAGGTTGATTAATTCGAAAACCTTTGAATGGTTGGGTAGAAATGATTTTGTCATCAATTCAGGTGGATTAAAAATACACCCGGAACAATTAGAGGAAATCATTTTACAAACTGGAATATTAAAAGAAAATCATTTTTATATTACGGGCATTAAAGATACTGAATGGGGTGAACGACCTTGTTTGGTTAGCCTGGATTTAATTTCTGAAGAACAGCTACAAGCTATCAACAAGCATCTGGGAAAGCACCATCAAATCAAAAAAACCATATTACTTTCAACATTCGATTATACGCCAACCGGAAAGTTGATTCGAAAAAAATTTATCTAACTACTTGGGTAGCTCTGATTTAAAATTTGCCTGATAGGTATTCCAGTCGGTTGTTTTATAGGCACCTGTACCAAAAAATTTCAGTACCGGTTCAATATCAGCTGGTTTAAAAAAACCGGGTACAGCCTGAATTACATTAAATTCTTCGTCCATATACACTATCGTTGGATAACTTAATTTTCCTTGTAACATTTCGGCAGCAAGTTCATTGTACCCGCTTCTTCCATTCGCAACAAACTTATATGTTTTTCCGCGAAACACCACATCATCTTTCTGTTCGGCATTGAATTTTACAGGATAATAATATTGATTAATTATCTTAGCAATTGTAGAATGTTGAAAGGTTTGTTGATCCATTACTTTGCACCAACCACACCAATCTGTATATACATCTATAAGTAATTTCTTGGGTTTTTTAGCCATTTCCTTCTCAGCTTGCTGAAGGGTAAGCCAATTTAAAGACTCTTGAGCCCTGGCAAAGCCAGTAGCAAAAAAGAAAACCCAAACAAGGAATAACGAAGTTCTTTTCATAAGTTAATATTAAACTCCAAAATAAAAAATAAAAATAACAAACCGCTAACCAAATCAGAATTGAAAATGCACTTTAACGAAATTTTTACGTATTGGCTAATATCTGAGAAACAAGTTGATCAAAAAGTCGAGATGCTCCAATTCGAAAAAGATGAGGCGATAAGTAAGAAGCTCCCAATAAATCGGAAACCCGTTGAATGTAGATATTTGCATCTTCCAGCGTAGCAACCCCCCCTGAAATTTTAATACCGGTTGAAACACCTTTTATTTTATTTAAATTGCTTATTTCTTCACAAATAACCTTCACCGCCTCGGGCGTAGCGCCCACTGATGACTTTCCGGTAGATGTTTTCACAAAATCTGCCCCTGCTTGAATACAAATTTTTGTTGCCGTGCTTATTAGATTTTCGGTATGAAGTTCTCCAGACTCTATAATTACTTTTAATAGCCTTTTACCACACTGTTCTTTTACTGCCGCAATTTCATCAAAAACATAGTGTACATCCCCGTCTATTAAACGTCCACGATTGATGACCATATCAATTTCGTCAGCCCCCTCATCCAGTGCTATTTTGGTTTCTTCCACCTTAATTTTTAATGGAGTTTGACCGGCTGGAAAACCTCCAGTAACAGAGGCCACAGAAATGTAATTAGGCAAAAGTTTGCGAACCTGTTTTACCAACGTTGGATACACGCATACAGCTGCAGGAAATAGGTTTAATGCTCTAAGGGATACCGCTTGCTTTGTAATATTGTTAACTGCACTGATACCATCTGTTGCATTCAGGGTGGTTAAATCAATAAATGGGATGATTTCTATTGCCTTCATAGTAAAAAAACACCGCTACAAAAGTAACGGTGTTCATTATAAATTTTGTTAGATTTATTTAAGAGTAAATGCTATAGGTAAGCGATACTGTACACGAACCGGACGGCCACGTTGCTTACCAGGAGTAAATGGAGGAAGTTTTTTAATAACACGCTCTGCTTCCTCGTCACATCCACCACCAATTCCACGAAGAATTTGAACTTGGCCAACCGAACCATCTTTTTCTACCACAAACGAAATAAAGACTTTTCCTTGAATACCAAGCTCTTTGGCTTGCTGTGGATATTTGATGTTTTGCGATAAAAAGGCGTATAATTTTTCTTGGAAACATTTACTGGCCTCTTCTTCATTTTTTTCTTTTTCGCAACCCTTAAAACGAGGCATGTCTTCTACTATTTGAAACACCTCGTTATCGTCAGTTACTGTTTCTGTTTCAGTAAAATCTGTAGCTTTGCTAATCTCTGTATTTTCTGTTACCTCTACATCTTGCACTTGCATTTCATTTTCAATCTCCACGTCATTCTCAACAATCTCTAATACTTCTACCACAGTTGGGGGTGGAGGTGGAGGAGGTGGTGGTGTTTCAGGCTGAGTAGCCAAGATGGTTTCTTCAATTTCTTCGTCAATTGACATATCAATCATTTGAATTACTTTTTCTTGGAAAGTACGGTATTCAAATGCTAACAACCCCAAGGATAATGAAATAACAAA
>CALEWF010000157.1 GCA_937925455.1 uncultured Flavobacteriales bacterium
TCCCACAATTAAAAGTAAACTGATGATATATTGAAAAGTATTTTATTACTAACTTTATAGTTAAATATGAATAGGTGAAATCGGCAATAAACATTGATCGAGGAAAAATACTTTACGCAGATCCATTTTTACAGGACAGCATTTTTAGACGTGCTGTGGTAGTACTTGTTGATCATAGCGAAAAAGGAACATTGGGATTGATTATTAACAAGAAATTAGACATAAGTCTTAATCAAATAATCAAAGAAAAAATAAATAATCATATAGAAGTTTATCTTGGGGGTCCGGTTGGGCAAAACGCTTTGTTTTATATGCACAATAAAGGAATTATCATACCAGATAGTCAACCTGTATCCGATGGATGGTATTTTGGTGGAGATTTTGAAGTACTTCGAGAAAAGTTAAATAATTATGAAATAGGTTCGAATGATGTTCGTTTTTTTGTTGGCTATAGTGGTTGGGGAGAACATCAACTTGAAACAGAAATTCGCGAAAAAAGCTGGGTTATTGATAGTGAAAAACTTTCATGGTTACTCAATGAGCAACAATGCTGGCAAAAAAAGATGATCGCATTAGGAGATAAATACGCCTTATGGGGCTCTTTTCCGGAAGGACCATTTTTGAATTAAATAATGCATGTGAGGCAATTATCTAATGTGTTTGTTACTTTTGGTTGCCATAAAACAGCATGAAAATATCAATAATCATACCTGCATATAATGAATCAGGGAACGTTGTTCCACTCGTAAATAAATTAAATGAAGTACTTAATGATTACCCCAACCGGCAGATACTGTTTATTGATGATGGGAGTACAGATAATTCATTAGAAATATTAAAAAAGCTGCATCAAAAAGACAATCGCATCGAATACATCTCATTTTCGAGAAATTTTGGGCATCAACATGCCTTGCGTTGTGGCATTGACCATGCCGATGGAGATTGTATTATTTCATTGGATGGAGATTTGCAACATCCCCCGGAACTCATTCCAGATATGATAAAAAAGTGGCAGGAAGGATATGATATTGTTTATACCCAACGGATAGAAGAACAAGGTATCGGGATATTTAAAAAATTATCTTCTGCTTTTTTTTATCGTTTGATGAATTATTTAAGTGATGTACGCATTGAGCCAGGCACAGCAGACTTTAGATTGCTGGATGCACAAGTAGCTCATGTAATAAGAAACAGCCATGAACAAGGGTTATTTGTTCGAGGTTTTATTTCGTGGATGGGTTTTAAACAATATAAAATTACCTATCGTGCAGCACCACGCCATTCTGGTACGAGTAAGTATTCTTTTCGAAAAATGGTGAGTTTTGCGTTGAATGGAATTACATCGTTCAGCATAAAACCCTTGCGTTTTTCTATTATTGCCGGAAGTATTATATCAGCCTTGGCTTTTGTGTATGCATGTTATGCTATTATTGTATATTTATTTTATCCTGAAAAAATTGTTCCAGGGTGGGCATCTGTATTGGTAAGTGTATTGTTTATTGGAGGAATACAGCTATTATTTTTGGGTGTACTGGGAGAGTATTTAGGAAAATTATTTATGCAGGCTAAACAACGGCCAGGATATATCATAAAAGAATCATCCGTCCATGCAAAATCGTGAAGCGGGCAGATATAAACAACCCGAAGTAATTATTTACAGCATTGCTATTGCTTTGTTATTTTTACTTATAAAAGGTTATGAATTTAATAGCGGCGATCAAGCTGAACATTTACCATTGGTTTACAAAAAACTTCAACCTGAATTGTATCCGCAAGATTATTTTGTACAAGCAAACCAAGGTAAATACACTGTACGCTTTTTTTATGTAGAAACAGTATATTTTATTTCCAAGATTTTGGGAGTTGAGACGTCGGTGTTTATACTTACCATTCTTTGCATTAGCTTAAGTGTCTGGGCATTCTGGATTATCGGTTATACTTTATCGGGTAACTGTATAGCAGGATATTTTTCTCCACCGCTGGTGTTATTAGTGTTCTACAATTATTTCAGCTTAGGCACCAATTATATTCAAGAAAATTTATTGGTAAGCGGCTCGTTTGGTCTGGCTTTTACGGCATTGAGTATAGCATGGTTTATTATGCAGAAGTTCAGAGGGGGATTTTTATGGCTGGGCATTGCCGGATTATTTCATGTGATGTTTGCTTTTAATATGTTTCTTATTCTCTTTAGTGCTTATGTATTTCTTTATCGTAAACTTCGCCCCGTTTCAGAACTTTTTGTTTTAAGTGGAATTTTCATCATACTTTCATCAGCTATGCTGATTCCTATGATACTAAAACAGCTTCATGATAGATATAATTACGATCATGCGTTATATTATCAAATTCAATACATCTTTCGTAATTATCATCATTTTATGCCTTCGTTATTTAAAACAACTCATTACATTAAGTTCATTACTATAACCATTTGCGGCTTTTTACTAATAGAATTTTTACCCATTAGAAAAAAATATTTTCTCAGATATTTTTATACAGTAGTTTGGTTAGGATTTTTAGGATATTGGATTGGATTAGAGAAATTACATATCATGCACATAGGTAAAACACAATGGCCCAAAGGCACCACGCTTTGGATTTCAATGTTTAGCGCTATCTTATTTGCGATTGTACTTGCAGAAATTTTGCAAGGTAAGTTATCAACGTATATCACCCGTGGAATAATTATAGTTGGCTCTTTGCTTTTCATTACCACGTCGGTAATTATTTTGATTTATTCAAACTCTATTCCGGTAAAGGCAATACAAGGGAAATACAAAATCGGGAAATATGCATTGGATGACCTGGGAAAAATGCATCGTTGGATTGAAAAGAATACGGAAACCGATGCTTTGTTTTTAGTTCCAGCTACCAATGATAGGTTTCAATGTGAAGCAAAAAGAAGCATTGTGAGCGGATACCGTGCAATTATTCATGAGCCCTGGTTTATGATGCCTTGGTTTGAAAACTTTTGCACCATCTACCATGTAACTTTGGAAGATGGATTAACACAAAATGTATATGATATTTTAGATGATAGGTATAATACCTACAACTTAAAAAATAATCCGAAGGCAAATTATCCAATTAATTACCGCTTAGTTAATGCTTCTACTTGTAAGTATGTACATGAACTGGGGGAACCGGTGCATGTAGAAGGAGATTGGGGATTGTATCTCTATTGATTCCCAAATTGTCATTAGATTATTTTAAATTGAGAGAGGGGCAGCCTCGTGTTTATCCTCTTTGTAGGGACGGATTCACCCGCTGCTCCGTCTGCTGCGGATGGCAGAGAAAAGCCCGCAGGGGCGAAGCCCACAGGGCACGGGGTAGCGGGGCTGAGGGCACGAAGACACCGCTACCCCGATGCCCTGTGTGGCTGAGCCCTGAGGACTTGTAACGGACAGCCGCTTGAAGCAGCCTATTTTTAATTTAATGA
>CALEWF010000158.1 GCA_937925455.1 uncultured Flavobacteriales bacterium
TCTTCAAATCATCCGCCCTAAAGGGCGGACTGCCGGGGATGGAAGTGGAAAGCCCGCAGGGGCGAAGCCCACAGGGCACGGGGTAGCGGGGCTGAGGGCACGAAGACACCGCTACCCCGATGCCCTGTGTGGCTGAGCCCCGAGGACTTGCAACGGACAGCCCCTTAGGCAGCCTGATGATAAAAAATTCTACTAAAACACTAAGATTAAAATTTATATCAGACAACAAAAGCATTAAACATAAAAGAGGCATTTTAAACAATGGCAAATTCAGTACCTTTGTATAAAATTTGAGTATGGTTTACCTCACCCGAAAAGAACATTTTAATGCTGCTCATAAGCTCTATAATCCTGCATGGGACAGACAAAAAAATGAGGAAGTGTTTGGTAAATGTGCCAACGAAAACTGGCATGGCCATAATTTTGAATTGTATGTAACTGTAAAAGGAAATCCGGATCCTGAAACCGGATTTATATTTGATGTAAAGAAACTTAGTAAAATTATTCAGGAGCATATTATCGAAAAATTAGATCATAAGAACTTAAATTTGGATGTGGATTTTATGCGGGGAAAGATGTGCTCTACCGAAAATCTGGCCATAGGCATATGGAATGAACTATTACCTCATTTGCCGGCAGGCGTTACCCTGCACAGCATTAAACTTTATGAAACGCCCAGAATTTACGTGGAATATTTTGGCGAATAGAACCAATTGGCTTTAGCATTGTTAATCGAATATGTCAACACCACAAAAAGTAGCTGTAATAAGACGGGAGCATTTTAATGCAGCACACCGGCTGCATAATCCGGAATGGGACGAAATTACCAATGAAAAAGTATTTGGCAAATGCAATAATCCGCATTTTCATGGTCATAATTACGAGTTAGAAGTAAAAGTAACCGGTGAAATTGACCCTCGAACCGGTTATGTGATGGATATGAAAATACTTTCAGACCTCATTCATGAACAAGTGATAGAACGATTTGATCATAGAAATTTAAATTTAGATACCGAAGAATTTAAAAACCTAAACCCCACGGCTGAAAACATAGTGGTGGTAATATACCAATTGCTCAGGCCACATATTGACACGGCTTTTGACCTTCATATACGCTTGTATGAAACTCCCCGAAATTTTGTAGAGTTTCCTGCTTAAAACCTAATTTTTTTTAATTTTTGAATTATATAGAATACCTTAAAGAGCTTTCCGTGTTTAAAAATGTATGTTTGTAATCACCAAAAAGCAAATACACATGGGCTATAATAAACAAGAAAGTTACAACACGGAAATCACCCATCGTTTATCTGATATATATAGAGAAAGCATCAGTCTGCTGGGAGAAGATGTAAACCGGGAAGGACTACAAAAAACGCCGGAACGGGTGGCTAAAGCCATGCAATACCTCACTCAAGGCTATAAAATAAATCCCGAAGATATTTTACGTAGTGCCATTTTTCATGAAGATTACAGCGAAATGGTGATAGTAAAAGACATTGAAGTATATTCTCTGTGCGAACATCACATGATTCCTTTTTTTGGCAAGGCACACGTAGCATATATTCCCAATGGAACAATCTGTGGGTTGAGCAAAATACCACGTGTGGTTGATGCGTATGCCCGTCGCCTGCAGGTACAGGAAAGGCTGACCATGGAAATTCGCGATTGCATACAAAAAGTGTTAAAACCGCTGGGGGTAGCCGTAGTATTAGAATGCCATCACCTATGCATGCAAATGCGGGGTGTGCAAAAACAAAATTCACTAACTACGACCTCTGCATTTACAGGTGAGTTTGAAAACATCACCACCCGCCAGGAATTTATTTCGTTACTTTCTGCCAAACTGGCCTAATATGTTTATATTCGTTAGTACAAACCGATAAATAACCTTGCTATGAAAGCATTAATATTTCCCGGTCAAGGCTCGCAGTTCCCAGGTATGGGGAAAGATTTGTATCAGCAATCAGAAAAAGCTCGTGCCTTGTTTGAAAAAGCAAATGAGATACTTGGTTTCCCAATTACTCAGGTGATGTTTGAAGGCACAGAAGAAGAACTTCGGCAAACCAATGTAACCCAGCCGGCTATCTTTATTCATTCGGTGGTACAAGCCTTAGCCGCTGATGGGGAATTGAAAGGCGATATGGTAGCGGGTCATTCATTGGGAGAGTTTTCTGCACTGGTAGTAAATCGATGCCTGACCTTTGAAGATGGCTTGCGATTGGTAGCCCGAAGGGCAAACGCCATGCAAAAGGCCTGCGAAATGCAGCCGTCAACCATGGCAGCCGTTCTGGGCTTAGATGATGAAACGGTAGAAAAAATTTGTGCCCAAATAGAGGATGTGGTAGTTCCTGCCAACTATAATTGCCCTGGTCAATTAGTAATTTCAGGTACAGTAGAAGGAGTGAACCAAGCTTGTGAATTATTAAAACAGGTAGGTGCCAAACGAGCCATTGTGCTAAATGTAGCCGGAGCTTTTCACTCCCCATTGATGGAACCAGCCCGTAAAGAACTGGCCGAAGCCATTGAACAAACTCATTTCAATACTCCCATTTGGCCTGTTTATCAAAATATTAATGCACTACCCTCATCTAATCCGGAAGTAATTCGTAAAAATTTGATAGATCAACTCACGGGTGCTGTTAGATGGACACAAACCATTCAAAACATGATACAAGACGGAGCCAATGAATTTGTAGAAGTTGGACCTGGTAAAGTATTGCAGGGTTTGGTAAAGAAAATCAATAACGCAGTTCAAACAGAAAGTTTTGCGTAATTTTATTTTTATCATTTTAAAATATGAATGAAAGTATTTATGATAAAATATTTAGTTATTTCAATCTGAAAAAAGAAGAAGAAGAGTTTGAAATCATTCATCAAACCATAGAAAGTGGTATTACATTTCGAGGTACTAATTTATGGGTGTTAATCTTTGCTATTATTATTGCATCTGTTGGCTTAAACGTAAATTCAACAGCCGTCATCATTGGGGCAATGCTAATTTCGCCGTTGATGGGACCCATCAATGGAATGGGATATAGCATTGCCACCTACGATATGCCCTTATTTCAGCGTAGTGTTAAAAATTTCACATTTGCAGTAATAATTAGTTTACTCACCTCTACCATCTATTTTTTTATTTCGCCTGTATCCATGGCACGTTCTGAATTGTTAGCCAGAACAAGCCCTTCTTTTTATGATATTTTAATTGCCCTTAGTGGAGGTATGGCAGGAATTATAGCCGTAAGTAGCAAAAATAAAGGCAATGTAATACCAGGAGTAGCCATTGCTACCGCATTGATGCCGCCATTATGTACAGCTGGATATGGATTAGCTAATGGTAAATGGATGTTTACACTGGGGGCTTTATATCTCTTTACTATAAATACTGTATTTATTGGTATCTCTTCCATAATCATTTCTCGTATCCTAAACTTTCCAATTCGAACTATCCCTGATCCGATACGTAGAAAACGAATCAATACATGGCTTACAACAATTATTACTATTACAATCATTCCAAGCGTTTATCTTGGATACTTATTGGTTTTAAACGAACGATTTCACGAAAAAGCATCAAATTATGTAAATGCGATTAGTAATTTTAATGAAAGCTATTTAATAAAACATGAAATTAATGAACTACGAAAAGAAATCACTTTAATTTATGGAGGGCATACACTCGATGAAAATGAAAAAAAATTTTTAATAAATAGAAAAAATGATTTTCAATTACAAAAGGCAACTGTGAAAATTCAACAAGGATACCTACCTGAAAACCTCAGTTATGAATCTCAAGAATCATTTTTGAAAAACGAAATAGAACGTCTTCAATCAGCTTTTCTAAAACAAGAGAAAATGCTAGATAGTGTTGCCCAACAAACTCAAATGGGTAGTATTCTGTTAAATGAAATCCATAGTTTATTTCCGCAAATAGTAAGCTGCTCGTATGCAGAAACATATTTATATCATACCGATGGAAATAAAGAAAAAATTTCTTTCATAATATTTTACACATTGTCTCAGACTTCTGTAAAACAAATACAAGAACCCGTTGAAAAATGGCTTAAGGCAAGACTTAATACCAACAATTTTGAAGTGATTTTTAAAACATATTCTCCTTAAATCTCATATATTGGTGATTCTTTAATAAATTATTTGTGTAATTTTTTTTCAATCAGTTCAAAAATACGAGCCACGGCTGGACAAATGAACGCATTTTTATAGGTTAAATCAATAATTTCGTGCATATCACGCCTATTAGTATGTGGATAATCTCTACAAGCTTTGGGTCTTACTTCATAAATACTACAGCGATTATCACTTAACAGAAAAGCACATGGCACCTGTTTTAACACATAATCCTGATCTTCGTCAATTCGTAAAAACTTTTCAGTAAACTCCCCCGGTTTCATTTTTAAATACGCACCAATGCGCTCCACATCTTTTGATGTAAATAAAGGTCCGGTAGTTTTGCAACAGTTAGCACAATTCAAACAATCAATTTCATCAAATACATGTTCGTGTGTCTGGTGAAACAACTCATCCATCCATCCCGGCTTTTTAGTCTTTAATACATTACATAGCTTTCTGATTTCCTTTTTCCGAGATCGGGTTTTTTCTAAAATTTCTGCGTATTGCTGCAAGATTTATTATTTTGCATAAAGTTAACACATTCTTTTGAAACACCTCTTACACCATATTCGCAAATTTTTATTTGCCTCTGATTTTATTGTCTGGAAATGGCTTTTAAAAATATTTTGGAAGCCATCACCCCATAAACCGGAATATTTTATTCAACGTTATTTAGGTAATTTAGATGAAGTATATTTTATTCAGATTGGCGCTAATGACGGATTAGTAAGAGACCCACTGATTCATTTTATTACACTGAATAAACATTGGAAAGGCATACTACTAGAACCTTTGCCGGATGTATTTTCAAAAGAACTGAAACCATTACATCATAAAAGACAGCATATTCATTTACTCAATGCTGCTATTGGAAAAGATTCTGGAAACGCTGTTATTTATCGAATTGCATTTAGTAAAAAACGTTGGGCTACCGGATTAACTTCCTTCAAAAAAGAAACCCTGCTTTCAAAAATAGAGGACGGCTATGTGGAACGATGTGCCCACAAGTATGGTGATAAATTGCCTGAAGATGTTAGCCGGTGGATTGCTGAAGAATACATACAAACCGTAACTTTTGACCAGTTATTGGATGAATATAAATTGCCCCAGCTTAATTTATTACAAATTGATGCCGAAGGATTTGATGGGGAGGTAATTCGTATGTTCCCGTTTCATCGTTTAAAACCTCATATTATTTCTTTTGAACATGAACACATGAAAATGGAAGAAAAACTAGAATGTTTTGAAATGCTAAAAGAACAGAAATATATCCTAACTATTTTAGAGCGGGATGCCATAGCTCGGTTAGCTGAAAGGTTTTCATAAAGATTTGAAACCTGTGAAAAAAATTGCAAATAAAAAGTGTATATTTGACTGTCAATAATTGACTACTGCCTTATTTTAATAATTTTAATACATGATATACAATTCTCAAAGAGAAAAATTGTTATTGCCTGAATATGGCCGTAACATACAAACTATGGTACAATATGCCGTGAATATTCCCGATAGAGAAGAACGCAATCGTGCGGCACGTACTATTATTAGTGTAATGGCTTCTACCAATCCAAACTACAAGGATGTAGAAGATTTTAATCATAAATTATGGGATCACCTGTTTGCCATTTCAGAATACAAGTTGGATGTTGACTCTCCTTTTCCCAAGCCTGAACCGCAGGAGAAAAAGCAACCACCCCATTTAGATTATCCACAGCAAAATATCCGCTATCGTCATTACGGTAAAAACATTGAAAAATTTATTGAAAAGGCGAAAGAAACCGAAGACCCTGAATTACGAAACAAGTTCATAGAAGTAATTGCCAACCTCATGAAAAAATCATACCTAAACTGGAATCGTGATTCGGTAAACGATGAGCTCATTAAACAACATTTGCTTGAAATGTCAAACGGCGAATTGGTTTTCAACGATACTCACCGTATGACAAGTACTTACGAAATTTTGGGTCTAAACAAGAAAAATCAGCAACAGACACAAGCACAAAAACAAGGAAAAAACTTTCATAAAAAAGGCTTTCAACAAGGCGGAGTGAAAAAATATTACAAGAATTTTCAAAAAAATAACGGAGGGGGAAACTTTCAGTCCAACCGGACCAAACAGCATCCTCCACAAAACCCTAAATCTGAATAATCTGTGAGTTCATTTGTAATTCAAGGCGGATATCCGCTCAAAGGTGAAATTACTCCGCAGGGTGCCAAAAACGAAACCCTGCAAACCCTCTGTGCAGTACTGCTTACTGACCAAAAAGTAACAATTACCAATATTCCTGAGATTCATGACGTAATGCGACTCATTGGAATTCTCAGTGAAATGGGAGTGAAAGTAAACAAGCTGGAACAAGGTACATATGAATTTCAGGCAGATGAGATAAATATTGAATACCTAAAAAGCCAACAATTTAAAGAGTCGGCTGCCAAGCTTCGCGGGTCTATCATGCTGTTAGGTCCCATGTTGGCTCGCTTTAAACAAGGGTTTATTCCTCGTCCCGGAGGCGATAAAATTGGACGGAGAAGGCTGGATACCCATTTTACCGGTCTATTCAAGCTGGGAGTTACCTTAGATATAGACGATAATGGTTCGTTTTACCGGGCATATACAACCGGCCTGAAAGGGACATATATACATATGGATGAAATATCGGTTACCGGTACTGCCAATGTGGTAATGGCATCTGTTTTGGCAGAAGGTACAACTACCATTTACAATGCAGCGTGCGAACCATACATACAACAGCTTTGTACCATGCTAAATAGCATGGGAGCTCAAATCAGCGGAATCGGGTCTAACCTACTAACCATTCATGGAGTAGATAAACTGGGCGGGTGTGTGCATCATACCCTGCCGGACATGATTGAAGTTGGCTCTTTTATAGGCTTGGCAGCCTTGACACAGTCTGAAATTACCATCAAAAATTGCGGAATAAAACACCTTGGAATAATTCCGAATGTTTTTGAAAAACTTGGAATTATTTTAGTTAAAAACGGCGATGATATTATCATCCCCCAGCAAAAAAGCTATGAGATTGACACTTTCATGGACGGTTCCATTCTCACAATTTACGATGCACCCTGGCCCGGATTTACCCCCGATTTAATCAGTATTGTACTGGTTACTGCTATACAGGCAAAAGGAAGCGTTCTTATTCATCAGAAAATGTTTGAAAGCCGCTTGTTTTTTGTAGATAAACTTATTGACATGGGAGCCCAAATTATATTATGCGACCCACACCGGGCTACCGTTATTGGATTAGACAGAAAATACCCACTCCGTGGAATTGAAATGACCTCGCCTGACATCCGTGCCGGTATGGCTTTGCTGAATGCTGCTTTAAGCGCTGAAGGTACAAGCCGTATACATAACATAGAACAAATAGATCGTGGATATCAATTTATTGATCAACGATTAAATAAACTTGGTGCCCGTATTACCCGGGTATCATAATTTTTGGCATGAAATTTAGTTTAACTAATAGAGAATATAAATACCTATGAAAAAGATAAACATCATTTTATTCGCACTGGTATTGTTAGTTGTAGGCGGTTTTATCCTACAAGGAAATAATTTTTTTAAGCCTGACCAAAATGTTGATTTGAACATTGGAGACAAGGCCCCGGAAATTGATTTAAAAGATCCGGATGGAAAAACCATTAAGCTATCTTCCCTCAAAGGCTACATGGTACTGATTGATTTTTGGGCTTCATGGTGTGGCCCTTGCCGCCGCGAAAACCCCTATGTAGTGAAAGCATATAACGAATTTAAAGATAAAAAAATGAAAGGCGGTAAAAAGGGGTTCCGAGTGTATTCCGTATCATTGGATCGAGATAAAAACCAATGGGTAAGGGCTATTGCACAAGATGGCTTGATTTGGAAAGAACACGTAAGCGACTTGCAATGGTGGAACAGTGTAGCCGCTAAAACCTATGGAATAAATTCTATTCCCAGTAATTATTTAATTGATGGCGAAGGCATTATTATTGCCAAAAACCTGCGTGGCGAAGCATTACATACCCAACTTCAAATGTTGGTGCAATAATTCAACCCCCAAAAATTCATTATTCCGCCTTTGTTATTAGCGTTTTAAAATTCTAATGACAAAGCTGGGAAAATCTTTTTACACAAGTTTAGACTAACTTCGTACCAACAAGCTGCATATTCACATTTTTTTCAGAATTTTGAATATGCGCTTTAAAGTACATTCTTTGCTGGAATTAAATCCTGTGATTTCGTATTTAACCGGTTTAATTGAAAAAACACCGGTAGTATTACTGCATGGAACCATGGGAGCAGGTAAAACTACACTGGTCAGCCAGTTAGCTAAAGCACTGGGGGTTACACAATCCACCTCCAGTCCTACTTTTTCCATTGTAAATGAATATCTTTACCCAAAAGGAAAAATATTTCATTTTGATCTTTACCGAATTGCTAATGAGGCTGAACTGCAAGCCATTGGATTTGATGATTATATTTTCAGTGGAGAAATATGTTTTATTGAATGGCCAGAGAATGCCGGGACATTATTAACTGGCGTTCCAAGTATTCAAGTCAACATTCGGCAAGAAGGTACAGATCGGATTATTGATATTGAAGAAAACATATGATGCATAATCCTAGCCTTACACTCAAAGAATTACAACGCTCAGGCATTTTATTGCCGCAGGAAGAGATGCTGGAAGTAGGCCGCCGATCTACCCAAATGAACATAGGGATCCCAAAGGAAACCTCTTTTCAGGAAAACCGGATACCCTTAGTTCCGCAAGCTGTTTCATTGCTAACGGCTTACGGCCATCAAGTTATTATTGAAGCCGATGCAGGGAAAAACGCAAATTTTCAGGATAAAGATTATTCGGAAGTAGGTGCACAGATTGTGTATTCCAAAGAAGAAGTTTACAAAGCGGATATTGTAATTAAGGTTTCGCCACCTACCGAAGAAGAAATAGAACTAATACGCCCTAAGCAGGTTTTATTTTCAGCAGTACAAAGCTCAACTAAGTACGGGAATATAATTCGTAAACTATCAGCAAAAAAAGCTACAGCCATTGCTTTTAATTACCTGAAAGACGAAACCGGGGTATTTCCGGTAGTAAAAAGTATGGGTGAAATTGCCGGAAGCACAGCAATACTTATTGCAGCGGAATATCTCAGCAATGTTAATGATGGAAAAGGACTGATGTTAGGTGGTGTAACCGGTATTCCACCTATTGAAATTGTGATAATTGGCGCAGGCATTGTAGGTGAACACGCCGCACGGGCAGCCTTAGGACTGGGAGCAGAGGTACGAATATTTGACAATTCACTCACAAGGCTTTCTCGCATTAAAAACAACTTAGGAAATCAGTTAGTATTTACGGCATTGATTCAGCAGGATGAACTTGCCAAACGACTGGCTACAGCTGATGTGGCCATCGGCGCATTGCGTGCTCCCGAAGGCAGAACTCCCTGTGTAGTTACTGAACAAATGGTGAGCGATATGAAATATGGTTCTGTAATAGTAGATGTAAGTATTGACCAGGGAGGATGCTTTGAGACATCACAACCAACCAATCATACCAATCCGGTATTTAAGCGATTTGGTGTAACACACTATTGCGTACCTAATATTCCATCACGAGTAGCTCATACAGCTTCTATTGCATTAAGTAATATTTTTGCTCCTATCTTAATTTCTATCGGCGAAGAAGGAGGGATTGAAAAATGTTTGCACAAATATGCATACATGCGTAGCGGTGTATATTTATACCAGGGCATTCTTACTAACAAATTCTTTGGTGAAATGTATCAGATTCCCTACAAGGATATTGATTTGTTGATGGCTGCTTTTTAATAATAATGAAATTGAATAAAATACTTCGGGGATTCGTATTCTACTTGGCCGGCTTAGCAATTGGCTCGGCAGCCATATATTTTCTTTGGATTCGTAATCGTACAGACTTGCTAAGCTGGTGGCCGGGTGGCCGAGTAAAAGATAAGATTTTACGTAGCAATTGGTTGCACAGCGAAGCCGGGATGTGTTATTTAAATTGCTATCAACTCAACGATTCATTACTAAATAATTTTGTAAAAAATGGAAATGTACGTTTTGGTATTAGTAAAACCCGTAGAAAACCTTTTCCGGTGTATATCATAGATGGAATGATTGATAAAAACCTGTATGTAAGAATGCACATTGAATCAGCCGATTCATTGGCCTCTATCTTTCAAATAGAAGATTTGCCCAACACTAAAAACAAAGTGAATTGCAATTGTAATCCCATTGCGTATTAACCCAAATTATACAATAGAAAACCGGATATAATGCAAAGTCCTTTTCATTTCTGTATTAAAGCCGATTATATGAAGTAACCACCTGGGTTCAAACAGCTATTTTATTTCAATTGCATTAAACCTGAATAGTAAACAAATTTTTTAACCACAAAGAACACAGAGATACACGGAGAACAGAAAGAAAATGAAAGTAAAACATAAGGTATTGCTCTGTGCTATCTGTGGTTATTTATGTAACAGTGGCTACGTAGGTTTTTGTTTTTCTGGATGCCTACTAAAAATTTCTAACGCATAATTTGGGTTCAATCAACTCATCTTCATATTATCCGCCCCCCAAAGGGCGGACTGCTGCGGATGGCAGTGAAAAGCCCGCAGGGGCAAAGCCCACAGTGCACGGGGTAGCGGGGCTGAGGGCACGAAGACACCGCTACCCCGATGCAATGTGTGGCTTTGAAACGAGGACTTGTAACGAACAGCCGCTTAAGCAGCCTGAAATAATTTTGTTCTAAGTAAGAATTGATTTTATCTATCAATGATGGCCAGCTATTACCGGTACAGATACCTCTAACTTAACAATTTTACTCATGGGACCTCCTTTTGCTCCTACTCCAAACTCGGTGCGATCTATATCAAAGGTAGCCCGAAATACTCCTTTCCCATTTTCCTCTAAAAAAATAAAAGGAATGACAATGGTTTTTGCCACTCCTTTTATGGTAAGAGTTCCACTCATTTCATATTTATCATTTTTCTTTTGAATAAAAGCCGATTGGTAAGATATTGTAGGGTAATTTTCAACATCAAAAAACTCTTGTTTACGCAAATGATTGTCTCTGGCTTGGATTCCGGTATTTATAGAGGAAGCATCAATAGTAGCAGTGATAGAAGCGCTTTCCGGGCGGTTTTTATCAAAATGAATATGTGCGTTGAGTCCACGAAAAGTACCTTTAACCCACACACCAAAATTTTTAATTTTAAACTCTATGCTTACCGCATCCGATTTAACATCCCAATGCTGAGCATTCACCATTCCATAAAAAAATATTCCTATAAATAAGCATGAAATCATTTTTTTCATAATTTGTAATTTAGTTATGTAATTACTTTCTTTAACCAATATTCCTTTATTATTAAAACTTCAAAACAACTTACTTGTTTTTGTCGCTGTAAAAAATTTCACTACGCCATGGGCAAAATGTAACAGCAACACCGGCCATAAAGGTACGATCTCTAAATCGGTCGTTAGTTAACCTCAACGCATTGACTGTAGTGTATTCGGTAAAGACAAAATTCAGTGAAGCTTTTACAGCCCACTGATTGGTAATCCAAAACCTTGCAAATACTTCAGAATTGAGTGAACCGATATTATTATCGCCCAATAACATGATATTAAAACCGGTAGGATAAGCCCTTTGTGCTTGGGAATAATCACCGGGATTGTTTTTAGAAGAATAGTATTCAGCAATTTCTTTGGTACCAAAACTTACACCGACCAAATCGGCATTTAATCCAACATCCAATCTTCGAAAAAAAGTGTATTGAATAGAAAAATATAAATTCAAACAATTCACTTGTGGCCGCGCTAAATAAATTGTATCGTAATTATCTAACAGTGGTTCGCTGAAAACTGCTATCGGGCCGGTAACTCCCCGAGTAAGTTTAGCCGGTGCTGTAACATAATTTCGATCGATACCAAATACAGAAGTAATTCTGGCACCATATCCAATTTTAAAATTCTTTTTTTTCTTTCCGGTATTGAGGTAATGGCTCCAACAAGCAGCACCACCATACAAATCAGGACTTACTAATCCGTTTAACTCAAAATAATTATTATACCGGAATCCCTTCTTTAGGTCTTTTTCCGATGATTGGGCGAACAGCGTTATGCTGGAAATAAACATCAATAAAATTAATAAGCGTAAATTCATTTTACGGAATATTAAATGATTCTACCGTTGCCCGAATACGAGCTAAATGATAAGCAGGGTTTAGATTTTTCCATTTTCCGACATGAGCATTTACCTGTTGCTTGGCATGAACATACGCTGACATATGTTTTGTTTTTTGCTGAAGCTTCAGATATTTTTTCAACAATTTTTCATCAGACGAACCTAATATTTCATTGACAATATGTGAGTGAACACTGAAGATTACTTTTACTTGGGGGCGAGCAATGAACCAATCATAAAGAGATTTCATCATTTTATAGTCAATGGCCTGATTTTTTTTGATGTAGATATTCCAGGTTAATTCTGTACCATATTGCATCGCTAAGTTATTTTGCAATTCCGGATAGCCACTGTTCATCCATTCAATGAATGACTCTGGCGAAACGAGAAGCTGCATTTTTTTACAACCTGCCTGCATCATTACTCCCATATCCGGCTTTTGCGAAACATCAACCATGATTTTTTCTAAAAACACGGACTGAGTTTGTGGTAGGAAAGGCAATTTTTGAAGATATGGAAACGGATCAGCCATATAAACCCAGCAATCTAGCCCATATGTTAGCTCTACATATTGTTTTTCAATTCTTGCTTCTTCTGGCCCTGTATAAATTTCTCCCGGCTTATTATTCAAAGGAATGGTATAAGTCTTAGATTTTTTTAAATATCTATCTAACGAAATTCCGGAATAATCTGGAGCAAAAGTTCGAGGCACATACGCTCCATCGGGCTGTTTTACTATATTTCCAAGTATATTACGAAATGTAATTCCTTTTACTTCATCCAAAAATGGGTTAAATGGTGTTTGAAGTGTATTAATAAGATGAACTAATGAATATTCATTTCCATCATGCAGAATAATGGATACTCCGGCATCAAATAATGCGTTTTCACATCTATTCACACCAGGGCCTAAGCAAATAATCGAAGTATTTTTTAATTCTTCCGTTTGCTTGATGTAACCAATTAAATTGATGGTTTTTTCAATACATCCTTCCGGGATATGAATACAAATTCTTTCAAAACGCTGCGTAAAAAGGTATTCTCTAAATACATCGTTTTTTACCGGCAAGGTATCGTATCGAATATGTTTAATCCCAGCTTGTAGCAATGCAGCTGAATAAATCGACAACTCACGGGGTATCGGGAACACCATTCGTTCTGTACCTTTCAGGTCTCCACTTAATATAGCATTGGTTAACAGTAAACTCACGATGATGAATTTTTTACCGAATATACAGTGAAATCTCGAGATTAACGTACTTTTACAAAAGAATGAACCGGATTTATTCCAGCGTGTATAACCCTAAAAATTCTTTCATGAAAAAACATTTTTTTCTTCGAACAATCGGATTTATACTACTGTTTAGTAGTTTGGCTCTATTTGCTACTTTCACCTTCATTACACCTGTGAAGCCCTATCGCCCGTATGATAACTATGAAAAATATTGGGCCAAGGTAGACTCACTAGAAAAGCTTGGGCTAACAGAATCCTCAAAAAAAGAAGTAGAAGCCATCCGCCGGTTGGCTCAAAAAGAAACTAACTATCCCCAGTTAGTGAAATCATTGATTTATTTAATGAAGTATAGTGAAACATTAGAAGAAGAATCTTTTCAGGTTTCGTATAATCTAATACAACAAGAAATTCGTCAAGCACCTTCACCCTATAAGCAAGTAATGTACAGCCTGCGTGGCAGCTTGTTATGGAATTACTACCAAACCTATAGGTGGCAATTTTACAATCGAACACCGATAGCCAATGCAACCAACGATGATATTCTTACCTGGGATTTAAACCATCTATTTGCAGAAACTATCTTTTCATTTCGTCAATCATTATCTCAACCTGAAGATTTAATCAATATAACTGTCGATAAGTACAACGCTATTTTAGAAGGAGATGATTCATTAAGAATACGCAGGCCAACACTCTTTGATATTCTTGCTTACAAAGCCCTCGAAATATTACAAAATGCAGAATCGGGATTAACCCAACCGGCTAATGCTTTTGAAATTAACCATCCTGAATATTTTATGCCGGCAGAACAATTTTCTAATTATACTATACAAACTGCTGATACATTAAGTAATCTATATCAAGCACTGCAGATTTATCAGCAATTACTTGCATTTCATCTTCAAAAAAAGCAATGGGAAGCCATGGTGGATGCTGATTTAAACCGATTAAAATTTGTATATAGTTTTAGTACTATTGAATATAAAGACAGCCTATATATCCAAGCACTGGATGCGCTTCAAAAAAAATATAGCACCATCGACGTAACAGCCGAAGTATTGGTAGAACTGGCAAGTGCATATAAAAAACGGGGAGAAACATACGACGCATTTAATGTACAAACCCATAGGTATCGTATGGATATACAAAAAGCGTTGCAGCTTTGCGACGAAGTTATTCAACGATTTCCAAAAACTTTGGGAGCTAATAATGCACAGGCACTAAAAGAACAAATGCTTGTACCGGCGTTAGAAATAACCATTGAACATGGAAACCTTGCAGGTGAGTACATCCCAGCCCATCTTCGCTATAAAAACCTCCGGGAAGTGCACCTACGCATATATGCCATAAATTATGATGCATGGAAAATGATAGAAAAAAATTACCAGTACAATCATATTGATAGTTTACTTTTATTTCTTCAAAAACAGCAACTGTTGGATACGTGGAACCAGCCTTTAAAAGCCTCTAACGATTTGCAATATCATACTACTGAATTATCAATCGCCCCCCGTGAAACCGGATTTTATGTTTTACTTGATTCTGATAAAGCATCTTTTGATTATCCGAATGCGGCTGTTTCTCTCACTGAATTTTGGGTAACCAACCTCATACATCTTTCCCGCCCCGAAAATAACTATCGGGAAAATATTATTCTGGTAGCTTCACGTAAAAATGGACACCCGGTTCAAAATACGGAAGTTAGGTTGTACCAGGAAAAATATAATTACAACAATGGCCGTTATGAATCGCAACTTGTACATACATCAAAAACCAATAAACAAGGGGAGCTACATGTTCCATACATTGGTAAAGAGCATTACAATAATTTTCGCATCGAATTGCGTAAAGGCAACGACCGATATGTTTCACCCGGCATACTGTATCAGTATCGCGACTGGTATGAATATTATGATGAAAAAGCCATTTCCATACATTATTTCTTAGATAGAGCTATTTATCGGCCTGGCCAAACCGTTCATTTCAAAGGCATCGTCTTCAATCGGGGGAACTTTATGAAAGGTACCGAATCGAAAATTGTTTCGAATTATAAAACAACCATCAGGCTTTTGGATGCCAACTACCAGGAAGTATCCAAACTAAATATTACTACCAATGAATTTGGAACTTTTTCTGGTTCTTTTGAACTTCCTATGAATTTGCTGACCGGAGAATGGACCTTGGGGAATAACATTTCTACTATCAACTTTTCGGTTGAAGAATACAAGCGGCCAAAATTTGAAATTCTGTTTGATACTATTCGCCAAGAATTTCGATTAGGCGACCTGGTAACCGTAAGCGGCTCAGCCAAAGCATTAAGCGGCTTTGCAGTGGATGGGGCACAGGTTACCTACCGAATTTATCGTAATGCCATGTTGCCGCCATGGTTTTATTATTGGAGAGGAGGATATAATCTCGACTCGCCACGTATGGAAATAGCCGGAGGAGCTACTGAAACCGACGACAATGGGACTTTTCGTATAACGTTTGAGGCTATTCCTGACCGAAGTATCAGCAAGCAATGGGAACCCACGTTTTATTATACCATCGAAATTAATGTAACCGATATCAACGGTGAAACACGTACTGCTACACGTACTATTCGTGTTGGATACTCATCCATTCAGGTGATTGGAAATCTTCCCGATATTTTAAATATAAAAGACACATCCAGATATAAACTGGAGATTCTGAACATGGAAAATTATCCGGTACGAACCAGCGGCCAACTTACCATAACACGCATGGAAGAACCCTCTCGTTTGTTTAAACAAAAAGGATGGAGCAAAACAGATGAACCTGTAATGAATGAATCTTCGTATCATCAGGCATTTCCGCATTTACCATTTGCTGATGAACACTTGGTTGAAAATTGGAAAAGAGGTGAGGTTATTTTAAACACCTCATTCAACAATCAACAAAACAATATAATCCAACCGTCTAATCTTTCTTCACTAAAACAAGGTGTTTATCTCATTGAAGCTATGGCAATGGATGCACGCGGAGAACAAGCCACTTATCGTCAAGTAGTAAAAGTGTACAACCTACAAGAAACCACGCCCTTTACCAAAGAGTTTATATCCTACATTCCAATAAAAAACTCTGCAAAACCGGGCGAGGAAGCAGTATTCCTGATTTCTTCTGCAGCAAAGCAACTACAGGTTCGGATGGAAATAGAACATAGAGGGAAAATGGTTAGCAAACAAATTATTCAACTGAATAATTCCCAACGATTAATTCATATTCCCATTAAAGAAATACACCGCGGAGGGTTTGAGGTACATTTTACAGCCATTGTTGAAAACAGAGTATATTCTGTTCATCATAATATTCATGTTCCTTATTCAAACAAAGAATTAACATTGAAATTTTCCACTTTTAGAAATGAGCTATTCCCCGGAGCAGAAGAAGAATGGAAAATAACTGTAAAGGATCCGGGAAATCAAGCTGCCTCCGCCGAAATGCTGGTAAGTATGTATGATGCCAGCTTAGATGCGTTTCGTCCTTCTAAGTGGTGGTTTTATCCCTATTCGTACGGATACAGCATAAGTCAATGGACATCTTCCGATCATTTACAACTCAGTAGGTCAATACTACATGCGCCTACCTGGACAACTTATAAGCAATGGAATTACCCAACGTATCAACAAATGTCATCATTTGGATGCAACATGCTTGGCAGTAACTTATGGATGTACCGTAGCAGATTTTATGAAGCAAGTGTATATGATATAGTAAGGCTAGAAGAAACAGAAAGTACATCTACCCGAAAAAAAGATAAAAATAGTATCAACCCAAATGAAGAAGCTGGTAATAACCCAAGAATCAAAGACGAGGAGCAAAATCAAAATATCCAAGGTGTAAAACCTGAAACAGACAAGAATTGGGAAAATAACAATACTCAGATACGATCTAATTTTACAGAAACTGCGTTTTTCTATCCACATCTACAAACCAATGAGCAAGGCGAGGTTGTATTCTCATTCCGCATGCCCGAATCCATTACAAGATGGAATTTTCAAGCAATAGCTCATACCCGAGATTTAAAATATGGAATGCTGAATGAACAAGTCATTACCAAAAAACAATTGATGGTAAACTCGTTTGCACCACGTTTTTTCCGAGAAGGAGATAAACTCTATTTCTCAACCAAAGTTACCAACTTAAGTAACCAAGATTTACCAATAACAGTATCTCTTTCACTTACAGATGCCATCCAACAAAAAGACATTGCTTCATTATGTAAATTAAAACAACCGGTTATTGTAAAAAATATTTCCAAAGGCAAAAGCGAAATGTTTGTATGGGAAATTGAAATACCCCAACAGGTATACGCCATTACCTACCGGATTGTGGCGGATGGAGGAATACATTCAGATGGAGAAGAAAAGAGCATTCCGGTACTATCAAATCGTATGTTAGTAACCGAATCATTACCCCTACCCGTTCGAGGAAAAGCCACACATCATTTCATATTTGAGAAATTAATTCAAAGTGGCAAATCACCATCTCTTCAACATCATCGTCTTACATTGGAGTTTACTTCGCAACCTGCTTGGTACGCCATACAAGCCTTGCCTTATATGATGGAATATCCTTATGAGTGCAGTGAACAAACATTCAATCGGTTATATGCTAATGCATTGGCATCGCATATTGTAAATTCTAATTCACGTATTAAAAACGTATTTGATATTTGGAAAACGCAACAACCTGGTGCTTTACTTTCTAACCTAGAAAAAAATCAGGAATTGAAGGAAGTAATTCTGCAAGAAACTCCCTGGGTCATGGATGCAAAAAATGAAACCGAAAGAAAGCAACGCATTGCACTTTTATTTGATTTAAACCGAATGAAAAATGAAACTACTTCAACCTTGAATAAGCTGGCGAAACTCCAGGTTTCTAATGGAGGCTGGCCTTGGTTTGCCGGTGGCCCCGATAATCGCTTTATTACACAATACATTGTTACCGGATTTGGACGATTAAAAAAACTGGGAGTACAAGATCCAACCGGAAGAGTAAACGAAATGATTACCAAAGCAATGTATTACTTAGATGAACGCATACAAGAAGATTATCAACAGTTAAAGAAATACAAGGTAGATCTTTCGAAAAAACAAATCGGTTCAACTCAAATTCAATATTTATTTGCAAGAAGTTACTTCCCGGAAAAAGAATTAGACAGCAGATACACAGAAGCCTTCAATTATTATTTCAGCCAGGCTAAAACCTATTGGAATGAAGAAAGTATGATGATGCGGGGAATGATTGCACTAATTATGTATCGAGCTAACGACATTTATACAGCGGAGAAAATCATTCGCTCATTGAGTGAAAATGCCATTCGAAATGAAGAATTAGGTATGTATTGGAAGCAAAATAACTCCTATTTCTGGTACGATGCTCCCATCGAAACACAAGCACTGATGATTGAAGCTTTTCACGAAATTTCTTCCGATAAAAAAGCAGTTGAAGACATGCAGGTGTGGTTATTAAAAAATAAACAAACCAACGACTGGAAAACCACCAAAGCTACGGCAGATGCTTGTTATGCATTACTGATGCAAGGAGTTACCTGGCTGGAAGATACTGAACCGGTAATCGTAAAATTAGGAAGTTTTACCATAGACCCCAAATCAAATACCGAGATAAAAACAGAAGCCGGTACCGGTTATTTTAAAACGGCATGGAGCAAAGAAAATATTCGTACAGACATGGGAGAAATTATCGTGCAGAAAAACACCGACGGCATTGCTTGGGGAGCCGTGTATTGGCAGTATTTTGAAAATCTGGATAAAATTACATCGGCTACTACTCATGTGAAGATCACAAAAAAATTATTCAAACAAATTAGCTCAAATAGAGGACCTATATTGGAACCCATCTCTGAAAATACTCCATTACAAGTAGGAGACCGGGTAAAAATCAGAGTAGAAATTCGTACAGACCGAAATCTGGAATATGTTCATTTAAAAGACTTACGAGCCTCTGCCTTTGAGCCTGAAAATATTTTTTCCGGATACCGTTGGCAAGATGGATTTGGATATTATGAATCAACCCGCGATGCAGCATCACATTTCTTTATTGAGTTTTTACCACGTGGCACTTATGTGTTTGAATATCCCGTTCGGATAACCCATCGCGGTGTATTTTCCAATGGTATTACTTCCATACAATGTATGTATGCTCCAGAGTTTTCTTCACATTCTGAAGGAATAATCGTTCGGATTGGTAACTAAACTCACTTCACTGACCCAACGGCAAACATGATTGCAAACGCTGCAAAAAGAAGGAACAATATTAAAAATATTACAAAACCTACAGTATTCAATTCTCCAAGATATACTAAACCAATCACCATAAATACAAGAGATACTACAAAAAAAATGACCGCAAGTATTGCTGCTGTTTTTTTAGACATGGAATTTTTTTCTACGCTTAGTAAACGTTGCCGTTCTTTCAAAGAAGAGAAAAGTGATGGATTGATTTTTGGCACTCTTTTAACTTCAATTTTCAATAAGATTTCTTCACGCTTTTCTTGTTCTGATAAGTCCATAGTTAATACTTTAGTTTCTTGCATCACAAGAGGTTCAGATTGCCCACTGCTTTGAAGAATTTCTTCCTCCCATCGAGATTCAAATAGTGGATAGGTTAACTCCATGTTTTGTTCTTGCTCTTTTGTTTCATTCTTAATTTCTCCCGATGATTGATCTTTAGTGATTTTAACTTTAATTCGGGGATGATGAAATTTATTTTGAGCAAATATATGACTGCATAAAACTATTATCAGTAAGCTTAATACCAAATAATTTTTCATTAGATGACTTGGTTTTATTCAGAGTGAATGAATATCATAATTGTTCAATACAACTTACTATCTAATATTACGATACGCAATGGCCGGTAAGGCATTACTCGATAAGTTCTGATTTTTGTATTTACAGCAAATTCATACACATAATACGGAATAATAATGGCTCCACAAATAATTAACTCCCAAGGCGTAATGATCGGATTTAAATTATTGATCAAACTATTAATGATTCTTATAGCCAAATAGAGATGTGCTCCTCCACCCAGCAAACGCGGAATAATTGCCCTGTCTTTACCCGTACGAACCCGCAAAGCATCCACTTGCGAAGGTTTTACAGATATATTATTTACAAAAAAAGCTGTATCAGTTATATGAGTAATACTGCCTGTATAAAAACCCTTTTCGCCTTTAAATTTTAGGGTAATCTCGTCCATCAACGAATAAGTAACTTTTTTTCGCGGACCTCCAGGCGGCTGAAAAGTCATAAACCGCTGGGCTTCGGCTTGAAAAGAAAAAAGTAAAAGGATGATGACAACAAAAATCCGAATCATGATTTAAATGTAACAGATTTACAAGAAATCAAAAACAATTTTTCAAAACTAATTTTAGTGCAATGCCCCAATTGTTGTTAGCCTATTTATATCAGGCTGCTTCAAGCGGCTGTTCGTTGCAAGTCCTCGGGGCTCAGCCACACATGGCATCGGGGTAGCGGTGTCTTCGTGC
>CALEWF010000159.1 GCA_937925455.1 uncultured Flavobacteriales bacterium
ATTAGCTAACACTGATATAAATCAGCAGAAAAAGGGTATTGATGTGCTTTATAGTCTATTAAAACAAAATCAACTTAAAAATTTAAGGAAAAATCAGCTTAATAATATTATCAACTTAATTAACGACTTTAAATTAGAAAACTTTGATGAAGACTATAAAAAGAAAATTGATGAAATTAAAAATGTAAATAAATTTTAATAAAGAATGCAAGTTTATCAGCTGTATGGGCTTACGGAGGAGGAGTTGAGGATAGTAGAAGGGAAATACCTCCGTGCCTCTCCGTGCCCTCTGTGGTGAAAAAAATCAACCACAGAGAACACAGAGACACACAGAGAAAAAAAAACTCCGTGCCACTCCGTGCCCTCTGTGGTAAAAAAATAAACTCAACCACAGAGAACGCAGAGATACACGGAGAATACAAAGAAAATGAAAGTAAAAACACAAGGTATTGCTCTGTGCTATCTATGGTTATTTATGTAACAGTGGCTACGTAGGTTTTTATTTTTCTGGATGCCTCTGGATAATTTCTAATGCATCATTTGGGTTAAAAAACTCTGGGTATCTCTGTGCATTCTGTGGTGCGAGGTGAATGTTAGGATACTATGATTAATGGGCAAATCAATACAACTCGGTTTTGATTGTACACAGCGGAGTATATGTTTTAAAAAATGATTCAACCAATTCAAGCATTAGGATTATCGTTAGTAAATATTAACATTCTAAAAATTTATTCATTCATCCAAATACCTACTTCTAATTTAATTTTACGGAATAAATGATCTTTTTCATGAAAAAACGAAATTCACTTCTACGCATCTTACTACTTTTTTTTTTAATGGTAGATACTGCCGTTGGACAAACTAAATTTTTAAAAAGAAAACATTTTGATTATACATCATTTTATTACACGAATCGGGAGAATATTCCTCTGGCTGTTGATTTATTTCTTCCTAAAAAAAATAAATTAAAAAAAGAGGGAGGCAAGGTTCCGGTGGTATTTTATTTAACGCGCTATGTTCGGACTATTGAATTTAAAAAGGGCGTAAAATGGCTTCAAAACCCGGGGTTTGGACAGGTTAAAAAAAAGGAAGTTGAATTTTTTACAAAAAATGGATATGCCGTAGTAATTCTAGATGCCCGAGGCTCTGGAGCTTCATTTGGTAACCGAATGATGGATTTTACCATGGAAGAAATGTATGATGGGGCAGAGGTGATTGATTGGATTGTGCAACAGCCCTGGAGTAATGGAAATGTTGGTACAACCGGCGTTTCTTATTTAGGTACAACAGCTGAACTGATACTGGCAACCCAACATCCGGCCATTAAAGCATCCATTCCACGTTCAAACATCTACGATTTATATGCTGATTTAGCTTTCCCCGGAGGCGTTCGTCAAGGACCTTTTGTTAAGGTTTGGGGCTTAACTACCCGTTCACTCGATTTTAACGATTTCACCTTTTTAGGCGGAATTGCTAAAGCATTTGTAAAAGGTATCAATCCCGTTTTGCATGATAAAAATAAAGAACAATTAATCTTAGCCTTGAAAGACCATCAGTCAAATTACGAAGTCTATAAAGAACTTTTAAAAATTCAGTTCAGAGATGAAGAGCACCCGGTTTTAAAAAAACCCATCAACGATTTTTCTATTCATTTTAATCAACAGCGAATTATAGAAAGCAAAACCCCCATTTTCAGAATAGGTGGATGGTACGATGGGGCTTTGCCTAATTCTGTTATTCGTGGATTATGGAACAACCCTAACACCAAACGTGTCTTGCTAGGTCCTTGGGATCACGGTCCCCGTGATAATGCCAGTCCGTATGCCAAATCACCTAAAGTAACGTATAATATCTACAAAGAAATGCTACGTTTTTTTGATTTCTACTTGAAAAACAAATCCAATGGAATAGAACAGGAACCTTTAGTTAAATATTTTACCGTTGGAGAAGAACAATGGAAATCTGCTAATTCCTGGCCTGAATTTAAGGAATATAAACGCCTGTATTTATCCTCAGACAAAACATTAAATTGGGATTCAACAAAAATATTAACCGGTAAGGTAGCATACAAAATTGATTATACTGCCGAAACAGGACCCGGTAGCCGCTGGAACAGTCAAACTACAATATACAGATATGCTAAACACACCGGTTATCCTGACCGTGAAAAGCAAATCCAAAAAAATATTGTATTTATTTCACAACCATTAACACATGAGCTAGTGATAAATGGACATATCTATGTTTCATTACCCATTCAATTAGATGCTTCCGACGGCCAAGTATTTGTTTATATTGACGAAGTAGATGAAAAAGGAAATGTTCGCTATGTTACAGAAGGAATGTTTCGATTAACCCATCATACAAACTCAACCGTTGACGATAGCTATAAAACACCAGAAATTAATATCACCTTTACCAACGACAATCATCGCAAGATTGAACCGGGAAAAACATACACCTTTCAATTTCCATTATTACCCATATCTTACAAAATAAATAAAGGACATAAAATTCTTGTTTCTATTGCCGGTGCTGATTATACGCATTTTGATAATACGGATGTTAAGCCAGAAAAATTTATATTTTCAATAAATGAACCTAATTCTGCATACCTTCAAATTCCTATAAAAGATGAAATTAAAAACTAGAATATTTTTATCGTTGCTCATTAACATAAATTTAATTGCTTATACGGCATTGTTTGGTCAGCAAACCATCACCATTCCTACCGATCCCATAGCATTGAAAAAATTTAAAGCCTGGGTTTTAAACCATACCGACCACGGATATTTTGGTGTGGAAGGCGGGATAACATTTAATTTTGGTCCCACCAATGTGCGTAATGGTAACCATGATTATATTGAACCTATCAACAATTCATTAGCCCTTGGTAATATCGGTTTTGTAAATCATCCGCGTTTTTTTGCAGGATATGCGTGGAAAAAACACTACTTTGAAGGTGTTTTAGGTAGCATGAGTGATCGCACCCGGTTTTTATTAAAAGATTCGCTCATGAATGATTTGTATAAATTTTCTACCGAGAATACTTACAGTACCATCAGTTTTCGCTATTTGTATAATTACACCCCTTTTAAAAGCAATGTGATTAAATTTTTGATTGGTGCAGAGCTTGGATATGCACTTCGAAGCATAATTGTTAATACGCCCGGAGGTGGCAGCGGTGGGGGAGGAGGAGGTATTTTCAACCCTCAACCTTACAGCGTTGTTTCATTTGTAAATAACGTCGGGTATTTTGTAGATATTCAAAATAATCAAATGCATGTTCATCAGTTTTTTGTAGGAGTAAACAGCCGGATAGATTTTAAAATAAAGAAAAACCTCACCATGTTTTTAAATGGTACATTTTTATCCATCATTCAAAATGGAGAAATGTATAAAACAACCCTTCGTTTTCCCGGAGGTACAGAGTATGTGGCAATCCCCGCAGGTTCAGGTTTAAATATGTTTCTACATTACGGTATAAAATTCGATTTTTTTACTTCTAAAAAGAAACGCGAAACCTACGATAAACTGGGTATTGAAGATCCTTTCAGAGATAAGTAAACCACAAAATGGTGATTATAAAATTTATTTCATCAGGCTGCTTCAAGCGGCTGTCCGTTACAAGTCCTCGGGGCTCAGCCACATAGGGCATCAGGGCAGCGGGGTCTTCGTGCCCTCAGCCCCGCTACCCCGTGCCCTGTGGGCTTCGCCCCTGCGGGCTTTCCACTGCCATCCGCAGCAGAAAGAGCAGCACGTCAATCCGCCCTATCCGTGTCATCCGTGTTCTACAAGGCAAACAGCATACAAAGAAAGCGTTATTGACAGAAATCAACGGCTCTCTGTGCCCTTTGTGTAAAACTTTGTGTTCTTTGTGGTAAAAAGCATTAAACCCAAATAGTAAACAAATTTTTTAACCCCAAAGAACACAGAAATACACGGAGCACTCAAAGAAAATGAGAGTAAAAACATATAGACGCTTTGTCTTACCGCAGATGCCTCTGGATAATTTCTAATGCATAACTTGGGATAAACTGCGATTGTTTAGAAATTTTAATAATCAAAATTTTTCAGAAAAAAAATCCCAACTTGTAAACAAGCCGGGATTTTTGTAATGTTAGGAAAAAGTAAAAAACTTATTTACCCTTTTTTTCTTGCTCTTCCAATTTGGATTTGATTTCGCTCAGGGCACTTACATCGCCCAATGTGGTTTTTTCCACATTTTTGTTAACCTCTTTTACCGCCTTCTTGGTAGATTTTTCTTCTTTCTTCTTAGCTTCCTCTTTAGCAGCTTCCCATGTACGGGTGTGAGAAACTAAGATTTTTTTCTCTTCTTTAGAAAATTCTAATATAGCAAAAGGAAGTTTTTCATCTACCTGTGCTTTGCTACCATCTTCTTTTTTCAAGTGCTTCATGGGAGCAAAAGCTTCAATCCCATAAGCCAATGATACCACGGCTCCTTTATCGGTTAATTCCATGATGGTACCATCATGATATTGATTAACATCAAATACCGTACTGAATACTTCCCATGGATCTTCTTCCAACTGCTTATGACCAAGGCTGAGGCGACGATTTTCCGGATCAATTTCTAATACTTTAACTTCAATTTTATCGCCTAACTTGCAGAATTCAGAAGGATGCTTGTATTTCTTGGTCCAAGATAGGTCTGAGATGTGAATCAATCCATCTACTCCTTCTTCTAATTCAACAAAGATACCATAGTTGGTAAAGTTTTTAACTTCAGCAGTGTGCTGAGTTCCAACAGCATATTTAGTAGGTACTTCATTCCATGGATCAGGCTTAAGCTGTTTAATACCCAACGACATTTTACGCTCTTCACGATCTAAGGTCAGGATTACAGCCTCCACTTCATCACCTATTTTCAAAAAGTCTTGTGCAGAACGTAAGTGCTGGCTCCAGCTCATTTCAGAAACGTGAATCAAACCCTCTACACCGGGAGCAATTTCAACAAATGCACCGTAATCTGCAAGTACTACTACCTTTCCTTTTACTTTATCACCGGGCTTCAAATTCGGGTCTAGTTGTTCCCATGGATGAGGAGTAAGTTGTTTCAAGCCAAGTGCGATACGCTTTTTCTCTTCATCATAATCAAGTACCACCACTTTGATTTTTTGATCCAGCTGAACAATTTCTTCCGGATGATTGATGCGTCCCCAGCTTAAGTCAGTAATATGAATCAATCCATCTACACCGCCCAGGTCAATGAATACTCCGTAAGATGTAATGTTTTTAACCACACCTTCCAATACCTGTCCTTTTTCAAGCTGCGACATGATAGCCTTCTTCTGTTCTTCCAGCTCTTCTTCCAAAAGAATTTTATGAGAAACTACGATGTTTTTAAATTCGTGGTTAATTTTCACCACTTTAAATTCCATATTTTTACCTACATATACATCGTAATCGCGAATAGGCTTCACATCAATTTGAGAACCAGGAAGGAATGCTTCGATGCCAAACACATCGGCAATCAATCCACCCTTGGTACGGCACTTGATTAATCCGGTAATTACCTGGTCTTTTTCATGAACTTCCTGTACTTTATCCCAAGCTCGGATAGCTCTTGCTTTTTTATGAGATAATAATAGTTGACCGTTCTTGTCTTCCAGCTTATCTATATATACTTCAACGATATCTCCGATTTTCAAATCTGGATTGTAACGAAACTCTGTACGTGGCACAACACCTTCTGATTTGTAACCGATGTTGATGATTACATCTTTTGGCGTAATACCTACTACTTTTCCTTCTACAATTTCATGTTCGGCAACGGTGCTGAGGGTTGTAGAATACATTTTTTCATATGCTTCTCGATCTGCAGCTTTGTACATTTCGCCTTTTTTACCCATTTCATCCCAGTTGAACTCAACGGGTTGCTGTGTGGTTTCTACAACTTCAGCTAATTCTTTGTTTTCTTCAGACATTTGTCTTGTTTTAATTTTAACCGGCTTTCCGATATTTTGCCCTCCTGGCAGGATGTTCGTGGAGGGCAGCATATCGTCTGCCATTGGTTTGACATAATTTTAATAGTCCTGAACATCCTCCCCTTAGAAAAGGACTGCAAAAATAACAACTTTGACTGTAAATTCCTAAAAATTAAATAGAAAAAGGTGATTTGAATGAGCTTACATTCGCTCTGGTGCTTCTATGCCTAGTAAATACAATGCTTTTTGTATGGTTCTTCCAGTTTGGGCAGTAAGCAACAGTCTAAACTGTCTTGCATGAGTATCTTCTTCTTTCAAGACTTTATAGTCATGATAAAAATTACTGAATAAGCAAGCTAACTCATACACATAATTTGCAATTAACGCCGGGCTATACATCGTTCCGGCTTCATTCACAACCAACGGAAACTGTGCTATCCATCGAATCAATTGTGATTCCTTTTGGTTGGGCGTGTAGTTGTTGTTCTCTTCTTCATGTACATCAATAGCTAATCCCATTTGAACTGCATTGCGAAGCAATGATTGCGTTCTGGCATGTATATATTGAATAAATGGCCCTGTATTCCCATTAAAATCTATAGATTCATAAGGATTGAATATCATTTTCTTTTTAGGATCAACTTTTAGGATAAAGTATCGAAGTGCCCCAATTCCAATTTGTTTGTATATTTCTTCTTTTTTACTTTCATCCACTTCACTCAATTTGCCTTGTTCATTCGCCGTTTCTTTAGCAATTTTAATTACATCTTCTATTAAATCGTCTGCATCTACTACTGTTCCTTCTCGGCTTTTCATTTTACCGGTTGGTAATTCTACCATTCCGTAGGAAAGATGATATAACTTATCTGATGCTTTCATTCCTAATCTACGTAATATTTCAAAAAGTACTTTGAAATGATAATCCTGTTCGTTTCCTACTACATAAATTGAACGATCAAATTCAAAATCTTTTTGTTTTTGGTATGCTAAAGCAATATCCTGAGTAATGTAAACCGTAGTTCCATTGCTTCGTAATACCAACTTTTCATCTAAGCCAACATCGGTAAGGTCAATCCAAACAGAACCATCTGGTTTTTGAAAAAAAACTCCTTTTTCTAACCCTTCTTTTACGGTTTGCCTACCTAAATTATATACATCAGATTCGTAGTAAAACTTATCAAATTTTAAATCAAGCATTTTGTAAGTTTGCTCTACCCCCTCATAAAACCAGCCATTCATAGTTTTCCAAAGAGCTACAACTTCTTCATCTCCGGCTTCCCAACGAACTGTTAAATCGGCTATTTCTTTTTCCAGAGGGTTTTGTTTTTTTGCTTCTTCTTCTGATAAACCTTGGGCTTTTAATTCTTCTAGGGCTTTTTTACTTAGTTCGTTATAAGCAACATAGTAATCGCCTACCAGTTTGTCCCCTTTAATTCCCGAACTCTCCGGTGTTAGTTTTTTTTCGCTTCGTAAATATGCTAACATTGACTTTGATATGTTAGTCCCCCGATCGTTATATAAACATACTTGATATACTTTATGCCCGTTAGCTTCGAGGATTCTTGACAAGGAAAACCCTAGAAAAATATTTCGTAAATGCCCTAAGTGAAGGGGCTTATTTGTATTTGGAGAAGGATATTCAATAATAACATTTTCAGATTTTTCATCATATTTACTTACACCAAAACTTTCATTGTTTGCAATCTCAGAAAGTAAATGGTTCCAGTATGATTTTTTTAACTCTAAATTTAAAAAACCTTTAACGATGTTAAAATTTTCAATACGAGAATCTAATGATAACAATCCGTTTCCAACGGCTTCTCCTAATTGCTGTGGATTCATTCCCAGTTTTTTAACAA
>CALEWF010000160.1 GCA_937925455.1 uncultured Flavobacteriales bacterium
TAAAATGTCGAGTGTATTGGATATTACTTACCGAAAGCCGGTTCGATTTGGAGCTGCAGCCATGGCAAGTTTACTGGGTGTAAATCTGCATGTAGAAGATGCAATCTTTAAAAATCGCTTTAAGTATAATATTGGTTTTCGTTATAAATCAAATAATTATATTTTAAGCTCACTAGATACTCGGGGAGAATACAAACCTGATTTTATCGATTTTCAATCATATCTTACCTATGATGCCACCGAGAAATTTGAGGTGAACCTGATGGCCACGTATAGCGATAATAACTATCGGGTCATACCAGAAAACAGAACAACCACATTTGGGCATGTACAACAGGCAAAGCAACTCAATGTATATTTCGACGGTCAGGAAATTACGCGTTTTCAGGTAGCCAGCGGGGCTTTAACCTTTAATTTTAAACCAGATAGAAATAGTTATCATAAATTAATAACCAGCGTGTATAACACGGAGGAAAGTGAGCGATTCGATATTTTGGGGCAGTATTTTTTAGGTGAAATTGAATCAGATTTGGCTGATCCCAATTTTGGAGAAGTAATCAATACGGTGGGGGTAGGTAGCTTTTTAAACCATGCCAGAAACCGTTTGAATGCTACAGTAGCAACCGTGGAAACTAAATCAAGAATTTACCGCGAATCAAAAAAGCCGGGTTCCAGAAATAGTATGAATATGAACTGGGGTATTCGTTACCAAAGGGAATGGATTAACGACAAATTGGATGAGTGGAATTTATTAGATTCTTCTGGCTATTTATTGCCGTATTACGGGCCGGGGGATAACGGGCCGATAGCGTTGCAGGATGTTCGGAAATCAACCATCGAACTATCCAGCAACCGTTTCATGGCGTATTATCAACATGGTTTTACTTGGTGGGTAGATTCTGCCAAAATTACGCTGAATGCCGGTGTGCGAACACAATATTGGGATTTGAACCGCGAATGGCTGTTTTCTCCCAGGATGCAGTTTTCATGGGAACCTAATTGGAAAGCTGATATTTTGTTTCGGGTATCTGGTGGTATTTATTATCAAGCTCCATTTTATCGTGAATTGCGTGACCTAAATGGTGTTGTGAATACGAATGTAAAAGCCCAGCGTTCTATTCATGCGGTGGTAGGTATGGATTATAACTTTCGGATATGGAAAAGACCATTCAAGTTTGTTACCGAAGTGTACTATAAACACTTAGACAATCTGAATCCGTATGAATTAGATAATGTTCGGATACGTTATTACGCCACCAACAATGCCCGGGGCTACGCAGCCGGAGTGGATTTTAAATTGGGTGGAGAATTTATAGAAGGATTGGAATCATGGCTAACCATGAGCATTATGCAAACGCAGGAAGATATAATTGGAGATTTTTATGTAAACAATAGCGGTGATACAGTATTTCCAGGATATATCCCGAGGCCTACCGATCAACGGTTTACCATGGGATTGTTTTTTCAGGACCATATTCCTGGCTTTAAACCCATCCGGGTGCATTTAAACTTGTTATTTGGCTCTCAATTACCTTTCGGTCCGCCCAACGATAACCGATATGCTGATACGCTGCGGGCACCGTTTTATCGAAGAGTGGATATTGGATTTTCATACGTAGTATTGCAGCCCGACAGAAAATTTAAAAAGCCTAAAAGTTTCATGCATCATATCAATTCGTTTTGGTTGAGCTTTGAAGTATTTAATTTGTTAGACATCAACAATACCGTTTCTTATACCTGGATTAGGGATATCACCAATCGTCAATATGCTGTTCCTAACTATTTGACTCCCCGATTATTTAATCTGAAACTGGTTGTAAAAATTTAATGTATGGGAGTTTTTCCTTCGATATTTCAAGCCATTCAATATAATCGTTTTTACCTGGTTGTCTGGGGTATGTTGTTATTAGCTTATATCTTAGGATTACTTGTTATTCCCATGGATATTGATTCTGCTCAATATGCTGCCATGAGTATGGAAATGTGGCAAAATAAGTCATTTTTAGAAATTACAAATCTGGGGAAACCCTATTTGGATAAACCGCCACTCATTTTTTGGCTATCATCCATATTCATGGGTGTATTTGGCTTTCATGCCTGGGCATTTAAGTTGCCAACCTTTTTTTCAACAATATTGGGCTTTTATAGTATTTATCGTTTAACATACCGGCTATGGGACAAGAATGCAGCAATTTATGCTTCTCTTATACTTGCTTCATCAGTGGCATGGCTGGTGTTTAATAATGATGTACGAACCGATGCCTTGCTAGCTAATTTTATAATTTTTGCAAGTTGGCAGTTTGCAGAATGGCATGTTTTGCGAAAAAACAAGCATTTAATTTTTATGGCTATTGGCATATCATTGGCCATGCTTGCCAAAGGACCTATCGGGGCAGTGGCAGTGGGCGTTTTTATTTTCTTTTGGTTGGTATTTCACAATGATTTAAAGCGTTTATTGCATATACGGTGGTTGGCTCTTCTGCTATTGATAGTTTTTTTATTGTTGCCCATGCTTTGGGGGCTTTACAAGCAACATGGCTGGGAGGGAATCCGGTTTTATTTTTGGACACAAAGTTTTGGTAGGGTTACCGGCGAAAGTGAATGGGTAAACCATACGGGATTTGGCTATTTTTTTCCCGTATTGGCCTGGAGTTTTTTGCCATGGACTCCATTTTGGATAGGTGGAATAGTGGCAATTGCCACGCGTAAATTTTCTGTATCAGCAGCAGAAAAAACATTTTTAACATCCAGCTTGGTTCTTTTTTTAGCTTTATCACTTTCCAGATACAAACTGCCTCACTATATTTTCATCATCCTCCCTTGGCTTTCTATTCTATCGGCCAGGTGGATTGAAGTATTCGAAAGCAAAGTATTTAGAGCGTTAAAGCAGGTTTTTATTTGGATATTATTCATAGGAATCAATGTTGCCATTCCTTGGCTGATGTTAATTTTTATGCCGGTTGTATCGCTATGGTTTTGGGTATGCTGGGCAATTATTGTGTCTATGATACTTTTCTTCATCATTCACGGGAAAAACATTGTAGGCTTGTTAGTAATTATCCTTGCAGGTGTATTTGTGGTTTTGAATGGTTGGTTCTACCCGCATCTATTATCCTATCAAGGTACATCAGAAATAGGTGTTTTAGCTCGAAAAAAGCTCATTCCACCGAATGAAATTCGCGTAACCATGGCTTTTCCGGCATACGCACTTACGTTTGCTTATCAGCATATATTGCAGGGGTCAAACCCCTGGTTGATAAATGAAGAATTAGCAAATGCAAAGCATTTATGGATAATTTGTGATGAGCATCAAAAACAATTGTTGAAAGAAATTGGAGTTGTTATTTTGAAAGAATATCAGTCGAAGTATTATCCTGTATCACGTGTAAAATTTTCTTTTATAAATAAAAATACCCGGGAAAAATTACTGCAGCCCATCTATCTTTGTAAAGTAACTCGATAGTAAATAAAAATGATTTTTTTAAAAAAACGGTTATTGAGTTTTTACTATGCATTTCAAGGAATTTATGCGTTTTTTCAATCGCAGCATAACATGTATATCCATGTGATTGCTGCATTGGTAGCAATTTTATTAGGTTTTATTTTTCAAATTTCAAGTTTGGAATGGATGGCTGTAGTGCTTTGCATTGTTTTAGTTTTTGCGGCAGAGATGATTAACTCAGCCATAGAGGTGTTGGTAGATTTGGTTAGTCCGCATTGGTCTGATAAAGCTAAATATATTAAAGATGTAAGTGCGGCAGCAGTATTTATGATGGCTACGGGTTCAGCAATTATAGGTGGAATTATATTTTTACCACGTATTATCAATTTCTATCAATTGATATAAAAATGAAAAACCGGCCGACGGGAATCAACCGGTTTTTCAACCCTTAACCTAATCTATGTGAGAATTGTGTTCTAGAAAAACAGTGTGCATTGTTTATAAGTTAGAGTCCGAATGAAGTAAAATGGTTGCATGTAGCCGAAAAAAAATCAATTATTATTACAAGTTATTGATTATCAATAAATAAAAATAAAATAAAAATTGTCATTAAAATATTTTAATCATACTGTTTTAAAAGGGGGAAAACCGCATGTTTCTCCGGCTCGAAGGGTGGATTCACCCGCTGCCCATCTGCTGCGGATGGAAGTGGAAAGCCCGCAGGGGCGAAGCCCACAGGGCACGGGGTAGCGGGGCTGAGGGCACGAAGACACCGCTACCCCGATGCCCTATGTGGCTGAGCCCCGAGGACTTGTAACGGACAGCCGCACAAAGCAGCCTATTATCAATACACTAAAGACAATTTTGGAATAAAAGATTGTTTGCTTTGTTTTTGTATTTTCACCCAAAAAAATTTTTCGTATGAGTTTTCAATACATTGGTGTATCAATAGACAGTGAGGTGATGGTGATTCGCCTTAACCGACCGGATTCCCTGAATAGTTTTATAATGCCTATGGCTAAAGAATTGCAGCAGGCACTCGACCAGGCTGCTGCAAGTGATGAAGTCAGGGCGGTATTATTAACCGGTGAAGGCAGAGGTTTTTGTGCCGGACAGGATTTAAAAGAAGCGATATCGCAAGACGGCCCACCTATTAAAAAAATTGTGAATGAAACCTATAATCCAATTATCATAAAAATACGGGAAATTGAAAAGCCCGTTGTGTGTGCGGTAAATGGTGTAGCTGCAGGAGCTGGCGCTAACATTGCTTTTGCTTGCGACATAACCCTGGCGGCTCGTTCGGCAACATTTATACAATCGTTTAGTAAAATAGGCTTGATTCCTGATAGTGCCGGTACTTTCTTTTTACCACGCCTCATTGGAATGCAGCGGGCTACGGCTTTAATGATGCTTGCAGAAAAGTTAACTGCTGATCAGGCATTGCAATGGGGGTTGATTTATAAAGTTTGTGATGATCATCAATTGATGGTGGAAGCCTTTTCGTTGGCCAAACAATTAGCCTCATTACCTACCATAGGGCTGGGACTTACCAAACGGGCCTTAAATGCAGGCTTATCGAATTCTCTGGAAAAACAATTAGAAATAGAAGCGGATTTACAAGAAAAAGCCGCCCAATCAAAAGATCATAAGGAAGGAGTGTTGGCATTTTTAGAAAAACGCATACCTCAATATACCGGCAAATAGTTTCTTTTAAATAATAGAATAACAGATAGTTATATGCTTAGAGTTGGAGTAATAGGTGCAGGTTCTATGGGCTCTGGAATTGCTGAAGTGGCGGCTACTTTTGGGCATTCCGTTATTATTTACGACAATGCCATTGGAGCTCGGGATAAGTTTGAAAATGGATTACAACGTAATTTGCAGAAACTGATTGAAAAAGGAAAAATAACTGCAGAAACAGGACAAGCCATCACCGGTCGAATTCGTTTTGTGCAGAAGCTTCAAGATGTAGGTGAATCTGATGTAGTAATTGAAGCAGTAGTTGAAGATTTAAAAATTAAAAAAGGGATATTCAGTGAATTAGAGCAAGTGTGCAGCCATGAAACAATTCTTGCAACCAACACCTCATCACTTTCTGTTACATCCATTGCAGCAGCATGTAAAAATCCTGGTCGTGTATTGGGAATTCATTTTTTCAATCCGGCTACGCTCATGCCATTGGTGGAAATAATTCCGGGAGTAGCAACAGATGTTGAAGTGGTTCAAAAAGCACGGAAATTGATTGATTCATGGAAAAAAATTAGTGTATTAGCCAAAGATACACCCGGATTTATTGTTAATCGTATTGCCCGGCCTTTTTATGGAGAAGCCATCCGCATCCTGGAAGAAGGTTTGGCTACAAAAGAAGAAATTGACACGGCCATGAAAAAATGGGGCGGCTTTCGAATGGGGCCTTTTGAACTAATGGATTTTATTGGTAACGATGTAAACTATGCTGTAACCGAAACGGTATTTCGGGAATTTTGGTTTGATCCGAGATACAAGCCATCGTTTACTCAAAAACGGTTGGTTGAAGCTGGATTTTTAGGTAGGAAATCGGGGAGAGGGTATTATGATTATTCCAATGGAAATAGCCCGGCAGAAGTAGAAGTAAACGAAGAAAAAGCCAATGAAATTTTAAATCGTATTTTGGTTATGCTTATCAATGAAGCTGCCGATGCCTTATATTTGGGTATAGCTTCTAAAGAAGACATTGACCTTTCGATGACGAAAGGAGTAAACTATCCGAAAGGGCTTTTGCAGTGGGCAGATGAACTTGGTATTACAAACGTATATCAGTCCTTGTTAAATTTATACGAAACCTATTGCGAAGATCGCTATCGTCCCAGCCCGCTATTACGTAAAATGGCAAAAAATAACTTACGATTTTATGCATAAGCAATTTACTCCGGAAGAATTGAGCCTGGCAAAGCGGGTGGTGGATCAAATGTACAATAACGATCCATTTAGCATATGGTTGGGCATTCAACGGCTGGAAGATGCACCGGGACGTTCGGTGTTGCAAATGACCGTAAGAAAAGAAATG
>CALEWF010000161.1 GCA_937925455.1 uncultured Flavobacteriales bacterium
CGATTACATGCTTGAGCAACATCAATTATATCCAGAATATAACTGGATAAAAAATAAAGGTTATCCAACTTCCGATCATCGAAAAGCCATTGAAAAATATGGATTATCTCCGCTTCATCGAAAATCCTTCCGGCAATTATCTAATCAACTGCTAATTTCTTTTTAGTAAAATTAAAAAATACTTTAATTTTTAAATATGCTTTGAGTGAAGTTAACTTGATCATTTTACAGTGGTACTTGATTACTTAAATCCGCAATATTCGATAGCTTAATTTCAGATTATACACAAATAACAAGAATTCTTATTTTTAACATATCTATTCATTATCTGTTGTATATGCTAAAAATAATTATTTTAATTAGTCTTGGCTTATCTCTTAGCATTCTATCTGGATGCCATACCAGAATGCAAATAAAAAAACTTAAACCACTAACCATAGAAGGTAGCAATGAAAAGCCAACTTCAATCGGCAAATATCAACCTTCTGCCACACGAATCATTGACATCATTCATACAGATTTATTTATTACACCAGTATGGGAAGATAGAACATTGCAAGGAAAAGCTGTCATCTATTTTAAACCTTATTTTTATCCAATACGTTCTTTTGAATTAGATGCCAAAGCATTTACATGGGGTGAGATTTCCATTCAGCACAAAAAAAACTATCTATCTTTTCAAAAGTCTTACAACAACTATAAACTTCAAATACAATTAGATCAAGAAATTACTCAAACAGATACCTTAATCATGGAGGTTGAATATACAGCCCATCCTTATGAAATTGATACCTACTGCCCCGATTTAGATCCTTATTCGCATGGCTTTTATTTTATAAAACCAGATCCAACTACACCTACAAAGCCCTATCAATTATGGACACAAAATGAACCACAGGATGCTTCGCTTTGGTTCCCTACAGTGGACGAAACCAACGAACGAATGACCCATACTTTAAGTATTACACTGGGAGATTCACTCGTAAGTTTATCAAACGGGGAATTGCGTTCATCAGTAAAAAACAATAATGGCACGCGAACAGACATATGGATAATGAATCAACCTCATGCACCGTACCTGGTTGCATTGATTGCTGGTAAATACAGTATTGTAAAAGAATCATACAAAGGAAAGGACGTATGGTTCTATATTGAACCAGCTTATGAAAAGTATGCAAAAAATATTTTGGGCAATACCGTTGAAATGATGCAATTTTTTTCTGAGAAACTAGGTGTGGAATATCCATGGAATAAATATCATCAGGTATTTGTACGCGATTATGTATCAGGAGCTATGGAGAATACTACCTGTGTGGTATTAGGTGAATACATCCAGCAAACCGATCGTGAACAACTTGGTAATGAACACGAAACCACCATTGCCCATGAGTTATTTCATCATTGGTTTGGTGATTTGGTAACCTGCGAATCGTGGGCGAATATTCCCCTCAATGAATCATTTGCAAATTACAGTGAATATCTCTGGCTGGAATATAAATATGGGAGAGAAGTAGCCGATCAGCATCATCGCAACGATATGCAAGAATATTTTGATGAAGCAGTTGAGAAAAACGTACCACTCATCCGTTTTTATCACAAAGGACCGGAAGATATGTTCGACCGGCATTCTTACAACAAAGGTGGAAGAATTTTGCATATGCTAAGAGCATACGTAGGGGATGAAGCCTTTTTTAAAGCCCTGCAACTTTATCTAACAAGGCATGCTTATCAAAGTGCCGAAGTACATCATCTTCGACTGGCATTTGAAGAAATTACGGGCGAAGACCTGAATTGGTTTTTCAATCAGTGGTTTTTAGATAAAGGATATCCTTCTTTAGAAATTACTTATCAATACAAAGCACAAGATAAAGTACAGGAAATAACGATCATACAAACCCACGAAGCCTCATTTGCTCCTATTTTTACTTTACCTATTGATATTGACTTTCATCATAACAGTAAAATTACTCGCCATAGGGTTTGGCTCAGTGAAGCAAAACAAACCTTCAGGTTTGAGAATATAGAAAGGCCTGATTGGATTAGTATAGATGCAGACAAGGTATTACTTTGCAACAAGTACGACCATAAAACTACACAGGAATTTGTGAAGCAATACAACCAAGGCAGAAACCTAATAGATAAACTGGAAGCTTTAGAATATTTTAATTCGCTTCAATCAAATGAAATGAATGCCGACGTGTATAATTGCATTATAGATGGTGTTAAAAATCACAGCCCTTACGTCCGGCAAGAAGCATTAAAATTACTGAAAAAACTCCCTTCTTCTTACCAAGCAGAAATCAAACTAATTGTTTCAAATACGTTACTCAATGATAGCGATATAGAGGTACGTATAGAGTCCATTAAACTTTCTGATCAGTTTTTATCAAAAGAAGAATTAGTACCCATCCTACGGCAAATGATCAAAAGTAAATCCTGGAAGATTGTAAATGAAGTATTATACAAATTGGTAACCTATGATGGACAATATGTGGCTCAATTTTGCTTAGAAACAATCAATAATGACAAATCATCATCATCTTTCATCGCTACTGTTGCGAATTTATTCAGTAGTATGGGAAAAAATGCTGACCTTGCTCCATTGTATTTTAACAATTTTACACATTTAACTAATCCAGGATTTGAAATGGGTTTTTTATATGCTATGGGACGATTTATGGCAAACGCACCCATTGATATAAAAGAAAATGCAGCGTATTTCTTTTTTTTAATTCTCAAAAACGATCCGATGTGGTACACCCGTGCTGCTGCATACGATGGCTTAAAACTACTATACGATAAGTGTGTAAAAGAAATAAAAGCTGAAAAAGACGAAGAAAAAAAGAAGAAAATAATAGAGCTTTCTACTAAGATTCGTGAAATATACTTTACAATGTACAACCGAGAAAAAAATCAAGAATTACTCGATTACATCACTCCTCTTAAATAAAAATCAGCTATTTGCTGATATATTTAAACTCGAGGCCCCTGAATACAGCGCCATCTCCCAGCATTTCTTCAATACGCAACAATTGATTGTATTTAGCAATCCTATCACTGCGTGAAGCGGAACCGGTTTTAATCTGTCCGGTACGAAAGGCTACCGCCAAATCGGCAATGGTACTATCTTCCGTTTCGCCAGAACGATGACTCATAATAGTGGTATATCCGGAAGCATGTGCCATCTCAATGGCCTCTGCCGTCTCGGTTAATGTGCCAATTTGATTTACTTTAATTAAAATTGAATTCGCAACCCCTCTTTCTATCCCCTGCTTCAACCGTTTAGTATTGGTTACAAATAAATCATCACCTACTAACTGTACCTGATGCCCCAGTTCTTTAGTCAGAATTTCCCAACCTTTCCAATCATCCTCAGCCATTCCATCTTCAATAGATATAATCGGATACTTTTCACACCACTCTTTCCAATATTGAGCCATCTGTGCAGAAGTAAGCTTATCACCTGTTGATTTCTTTAAGTGATAAATATCTTCATCCGGATTATAGAATTCTGAACTGGCCGGATCTAAGGCAATCCAGATATCATGTCCTGGGCGATAACCGGCCTTATCTATGGCTTCTATTACCATCTGAATAGCTTCTTCGTTCGACTTAATATTTGGAGCAAAACCCCCTTCATCTCCAACGTTAGTTGATAACCCTTTGCTTTTCAATACTTGCTTTAATTGATGAAAAACTTCAGTTCCCATACGTAACGCTTCACTAAATGAAGAGGCTCCAAAAGGCATTACCATAAATTCCTGAAAATCTATCCCATTATCGGCATGGCTTCCTCCATTTAATATATTCATCATTGGAACCGGAAGCACGTTAGCACTCATTCCCCCTACATACCGGTACAACGCCAGAGCCGATTCTGTAGCTGCCGCTTTGGCTACCGCCAGTGATACGCCTAAAATGGCATTGGCTCCAAGATTGGCTTTGTTATCAGTACCATCCAATTCCAACATCCGATAATCAATGGCCGCCTGATCAAATACATAAAAGCCATTCAGCTCTTCATTTAATATCGTATTAACATTCTGAACTGCTTTTAACACTCCTTTTCCTAAATAAACTTTTTGATCATGGTCACGAAGCTCCACCGCTTCGTGCACGCCGGTAGATGCTCCCGAAGGAACTGCCGCCCTGCCAAAACCTCCAGTATCTGTAAAAACATCAACTTCTATAGTAGGATTCCCTCTGGAATCTAATATCTGGCGGGCATGAATTTTGGCTATAACACTCATAACTTGATTTTGCACCAAATTTAATGATTCATAGATTTTCACCTGAATATTCTTAAAAGATTTTGAAAAAAATCTTGTTTTTTATGAAACCGATACTTAATTTTGCGTCCCGTTTGTATAAAATGGTGTTCTTTATGAGCTTGGCCCGTTCGTCTATCGGTTAGGACACAAGATTTTCATTCTTGGAAGAGGGGTTCGATTCCCCTACGGGCTACAAACTTCCCAATGGGAGCTTTAAATAACGATACAATGGCAAATATTAAATCAGCTAAAAAAAGAATTCGTAACAGCGAAGCAAAGCGTGAACGCAACCGCTATCAGCATAAATCTACACGTACAGTAATTAAGAAAGTACGTCAAGCGACTTCTAAAAAAGAAGCAGAAGAGTTATTGAATAAGGTAACATCTATGCTTGATAAGTTGGCAAAAAACAATGTTATTCACAAGAATAAAGCCGCTAATCTGAAGTCGAAATTGACCCAACATGTAAATGCATTGAAATAATTTATAACAAAGTATTTATTACGCAGGCTGCCGCATGGCAGCCTTTTTTATTTTTGCAGGTTCTAAATGCGCTACACATTGATAATACTCAATGACTAATCTAAAAAACATAATTTTTCTATTCAAAAATATATGCTTGTTAATAGGTTGGTTATTGCTGGTTTTTACACAAGCTCACAGCCAATCAGATTCTGTAAAAATCATTGAGATTAAAAACGCCGATGCTTTAATTGGAACCCGTATCAACGGGCAAAGTGTACAAAAACTAATTGGGCGAGTAGCTTTGCAGCATGATCAGGCCATGATGTTTTGCGACAGCGCCTGGTATTACGACAAGCTTAATTCGATTGAAGCATTTGGAAGAATACATATCCGCCAAGGCGACACTCTTTCATTATATGGGGATAAATTAAATTACAACGGAAATACACGGGTAGCTACCATCACAGGGAATGTGCGTCTCATTGATAATCAGGTAAATTTACAAACCAGCCAATTGACTTATGACCGAAATGCAGGAATGGCCTATTACCATGATAGTGGCTACACTGTTTCAAGTTCAGAACAACTCTCCAGTAAAAAAGGCTATTATTATGTAAACACTAAAGAATTTGCTTTTAAAGGAAATGTAGTCATCAAAAATCCTCAATATACCCTTTATAGCGACACCCTGATTCAGAATACACTTACGGACGTTTCATATTTTAAAGGCCCATCCAAAATTGTTAGCAAAGAAAGTTTTATCTACTGTGAAAACGGATGGTATGACAAAAAAAATGACCGTTGTCAATTCAATCAAAATGCTTACGTAATTGCAGAGAAGAATATACTCCGAGGCGACAGCCTGTACTATGAACGGCAACGTGGCTACGGCAAAGGCATCGGCAATGTATCCATTGAAGATACCGTAGAAAAAATTATCGTTACCGGCCACTTTGCTGAAACCTTTCGAAATATTGAACGTTACTTAGTAACAGACAGCGTTCAATTGCTAAAAATTTTTGAAAAGGATACGCTTTTTCTTCATGCCGACACCTTACTGGCCGTTCAAGATAGTTTGAATAAACGCGTTATTAACGCTTTTCATCATGTAAAATTTTTTAAACCAGACATGCAGGGACTTTGCGACTCTCTTTCATATACTCAGCGAGACAGCCTCATTCGCATGTATTATCAACCGGTATTATGGAATGAAAAAAATCAAATCACTGCCGAATACATTGACATTTGCATGGGGCAAAAAGAAGTTTATTTTCTTAACATCAACCGAATGGCCCGGGTTATCTCTCAGGAAGACTCGTTATTGTTTAATCAGGTAGGCGGATTAAACATGAAAGCATGGTTTAAAAACAACGAGTTGTATAAAATTGATGTATTTGACAACAGTAAAACATATTATTATGCCCGGGAAGATAATGGCGATTGGATAGGTCTGAATGTGGCAGAAAGTAAAGATATGGCCATTTATATTGAAAACAGGCAAGTAGTTAAAATCGCGTTTATTACCCATCCGATAGGAACTCTGCACCCCATGGATAAAATAAATCCGGAAGACTTCCGAATAGATGGGTTTACCTGGCAAATTCATCGTCGCCCCTTGAAACGGGAAGATATTTTTATCTGGAACTAATTACATTTGCTATTACGATCTTCATCATTCTTTATTTTTGGTATAATTTATGATTATATTTGAAAACTAATTAATTAGTTTATGAAAAAAAAGCTATCTGTACTTATTGCATTTTTTATAGGTTTTGCAATCAATATACAAGCACAAATTTATGAAAGTCCGAGAATGGCAGAAGCCAAATTCAATCATAAATCTATGGCCATTCTTCCGGTATATGTTACTGAAAAAGACAATTCGAGCGATGCCCAAAAACAAGGTAAAAAAGGTTTAGTGCAAGAAGATGAAACCGAAGGATATAACCTTCAGCGTAGTTTCTATAACTACTTTATTACCCGCAAACCAAAAAAAGTAAACTGGACCGTTCAAATTCAGAGCTACGAAGAAACCAATCAAAAACTTAAGAATGCAGGTATTAGTTATGCAGATTTTATTGACATGCCTAAAGACAAAATTGCTGAAACTTTAGGAGTGGATGCCATTTTCTTATGTGAAATTAAAAAGCTCAGAACCATCTCCGATGATGCTGCCGTAGCCCTTGATATTTTCGTAGGATACGGCGGATATACCGGCAATATTAATATACAAACAACCATATATGAAGGTTCATCCGGCGAAATGATGTGGCAATATAAAAGAAAATTACCAACCAGCTATTGGGGGCGTTCAGATTATCTTGTAGATAACATCATGAAAACTACTGTTAACAAATTTCCATACAAAGAAAAAACGAAAAAGAAATAAGCATTTATAATCAAAATCATAAAGCCTGCAGAAAGGGCTATCCTGCTTTTTTTCAAAAGTAAATTCTTATATCAAAAACACATTTCATTATCCTCATCTTATTAATTCATTAGCATCATTCTTTCATTATAACCCCAATTACGCATCAGAAATGCGTAAACGATATAAGAAATTAGAATCTCATATTATGCAATAGAAGCCCGAATATAATGCAAAGTCATTTTGATTTCTTTATTAAAGCCGATTATATGAAGTAACCACCTGAGTTTAACCAGTTATTTTACTTCAATTGCATGAAACCGGGTTGAAGATGTTTTTTAATTGGATTTTTTCAGTGTGGTCTCTGTGGTGAAAATTTAACCACAATGCACACAAAGAAAAAATTATGAAAGAAATTACCACACGCTGTGCCATTTGTGTAAAACTTTGTGTTCTTTGTGGTAAAAAGCATTAAACCTGAATATTAAACAAATTTTTTAACCACAAAGCACACAGAGATACACGGAAAACACAAAGAAAATGAGAGTAAAAATATACGGTATTGCACTGTGCTATCTGTGGTTATAATTTTTCTATAACAGTGGCTGCATAGACGCTTTTTCTTACCGCGGATGCCTTTGGAAAATTTCTAATAAATCATTTGGGTTAATACATTTTCAAATCATCCGCCCTTATGGGGCGGACTGCTGCGGATGGAAGTGGAAAGCCCGCAGGGGCGAAGCCCACATTGCACGGGGTAGCGGAGCTGAGGGCACGAAGATACCGCTACCCCGATGCCCTGTGTGGCTGAGCCACGAGGACTTGTAACGGACAGCCGCTTTAAGCAGCCTTGTTAAAAAACTAAAATTCTAATTTGAATCTTGAATTAACCGAATGAATGAAAGAAGAAATTCACCAAAAAATAGGATGACAGTCCTATCAATAAAGAGCTAAATATATTCAGCCAAAAACCAGTTTTTACCATTTGTGAAATTCGGATGTATCCACTTGAAAAAACCAATGCATTAGGCGGTGTACCCATAGGCAACATAAATGCACAACTGGCACCTAACGTAACCGGAACACTTAACAATAATGGATTAACATGGATCGAATCTGCAATAGCGGAAGTAACCGGAACCAGCACAACCACCAATGCTACATTGCTCATAATTTCTGAGATAAAAACAGCCAAAAATGTCAAAATAACAACCAATAAAAGTATGTGGTTATTACTGAGTGAAGCAATTACGTTCCCTAATTCGTTAATAAGTTTTGCTTTTTCCAACCCATCTGCCAAACTTAATCCTCCACCAAAAAGTAAGAGTATTCCCCAAGGTAATTTACTGGTATCATTCCACTGCAATACTGGTTCAAAAGTTTTTATCTTATGTGGAATAAGGAATAACAATAATCCGGAAAATAAAGCGATGCCGGTATCATCCATTTTAAAACCAGGGAACCAACTATCCAGTTGAGTTTTAAACGTCCAACGAATTACAGTAATTAAAAATACCCCTAACACGATTTTTTCTGCAGACGACATACGGCCAAGTTTTTTCAATTCGGTTTTGAGTAAATTACCAGAACCAATAATGCGCCCCATTCTATTAGGATATAAAATAAATACCAGCACTGAATAAGTAAAAAAGAGAATAATTAAGGCAACGGGCGTGGCAAGAAGCATCCATTCGAGAAAATCAATGGGATATTGATACTTTTCCAACATAAATGCACTCATTACCACATTGGGTGGTGTACCAATCAACGTTCCCATACCCCCAATATTTGCAGCATATGCAATGGCTAACATCATTACCATGGCAAACCTTGAAACATCTCCTTTGCCTGAATAATTTTCTTTTACCAATTGAATTACCGAGATGGCAATAGGCAACATCATAATAGCAGTAGCTGTATTACTCAGCCACATACTTAATAAAAACGTAGCCAACATACATCCAAGAATAATGGTATTGGCCCGGGTACCGGTTATTCGAATGATGGAAAGGGCAATTCGTCGGTGCAGATTCCATTTTTCCATAGCTAAACCCAGTAAAAAACCTCCGAGAAATAAAAAAACTACCGGGTTACTGTAGGCACGTGCAGCTTCATCCAACCTCATTACGCCTGTTAACGGAAATAAGATTAAAGGCAACAGAGCAACTACCGGCATGGGTAAAGCGTCAGTAATCCACCAAAGAATCATCAATCCGGCGATGCCCAATACTGAAGACTGTATTTCAGATAAATTAAAAACATTTAATTTAACTATCAGAAAAAACCAGAGAATTCCTGCTGCCAGGCTGAAAAGCCTGAGCCCATGCGGAATAGATTGCGTTTCTTCATTCATACCATCATTACAAACCGGGCATAAATCCCATGGCTACACCTCGCATTTCTGATTCCCAGGCATTTTCAGCCGCTTGTATGGCTTGATTTAAAGCTATTATTAAATGGTCTTCCAGTTCCTCCGGATCACCTTGAAACAGCGAAGAATCAATCTGAACGGATTGTATTTTTTTATCAGCACTGGCAATGACTCTTACTTTATTTCCGGGCGATAAACCCTGAACGGTAATGGTTTGCAAGCGAGCTTTCGTATCTTCCATTTTTTGCTGCATTTCTTGCAGCTTTCCAAGCATAGATGGATCAAACATAATTATCTGAATTGAATTTCATCAATAAGATTTACTCCAAGTTTTTCATTTAAACGTTCCATAATTTCAGAACGAATCATCATCAGCTCATTTCTCAGCGGAGCTGAATTTACCTGTATAGAAAGCCTCCTGTTTTTATAAATCACAGCGGTAGTTTTCGACGCAATCATCTTCCCCATCAACTCCTTCCACATATCAGCCAGCTTTAATTCAAGCATCTTATCATCCATGCGATAAGACTTGATAAGCTGAGCAATTGCTTCTTTCATTGAAAATTCATTTCCTCCTGCCATGATTACGGATGTATAAATGATGATGTGATTCCAAATTTATCAAAAATTTCAGACAGTTTTTCTTTTCCGGTATCGGTGATAAATACTTGCCCAAATCCTTCTTCAGAAACTCTTCGAATCAACTTACCTACCCTTTCTTGATCTAGCTTATCAAATATATCGTCTAATAATAAAATAGGAG
>CALEWF010000162.1 GCA_937925455.1 uncultured Flavobacteriales bacterium
GCCCTGTGGGCTTCGCCCCTGCGGGCTTTCCACTTCCATCCGCAGCAGATTTGAAGTGCGATTTCTTCGTCAGATTTTACGCCTTTGGCGTGTCAAAACTTCCTTGCAATGAATTGCAGGGCGACATGGCAAAAGGGAAAGCATCAACTGGCAGTGGCGGTTGCAGCAAGGTGTGTGGGCAAAGATTACAGCTTGGGCGTCCGCCATAAAGGGCGTCCGCCAGATGGATGTCCCCCACGATCCGCTGTACTGTATCACATCCCTCTGCCACTACAAGTAAAACACGCTAATGTGCAGATTAAAATAGTAAGTGCAACACTTAGGAAAAAATAGAAAGGCAACCACCCGTTAAAAATTAGGTAAATTGCCTTTCTGATTTCAAGTGTTTGTATGAGAAAATATAAACATATGAACAAATATAAACATATAAATCAAGAGCAACGCATTAAAATTGAAGCTTTGCTCAACGTAGGGGTAAAAGTAAGTAAAATTGCAGAGCAATTAGCCGTGAATCGTAGTACGATTTATCGGGAATTAAAGCGTAACAGGGGTAAACGTGCTGGCTATAAAGCCCATTTAGCCCATCAGTTTGCCCAAGAACGTAAGGAACGTTTTCGATGTAGGCGAAGGCTTACTCAGCCCGTCAAAGCCATGATTAGAGATAAGCTACAGGCATACTGGTCACCCGAACAGATTTGGGGATATTGCAAAAGCAAAGGTATTGACATGGTAAGCGTTCCTGTCATATATGCCTATATTGCCCAAGAGAAGCAAGAAGGAGGAACCCTCTATAAGTATCTTCGTTTTGCCTATAAACCCTATCGTAGAAAGTATGGTAAAAACAAGAGCGGTAAACAGATAATTACCGATAAACTTTTCATTGACCAAAGACCTCTGGAAGCATTACATAAAACTCAAATGGGACACTGGGAAGTAGATACCATAGTAGGTAAAAACCACCAAGGAAAGGTATTAACTATCACTGAACGAGCCTCTTATTTTACCTTACTTGCTCCCATTGGAAAAAATGCTGCTGCCGATGTAAAAAAACACCTCATCAATCGCTTGGCCAGTTATCCTTATGCCTTGCGATCCATTACAGCAGATAATGGGACAGAATTTGCCCGGCATAAACAAATCAGCCAAAAACTTCACATCCCATTTTACTTTACCCACCCCTATTCGGCTTGGGAAAAACCTATTGTTGAAAATATCAATGGGTTAATCAGACAATTTTTACCCAAAAAAACCACAGATTTACGAAACATATCCCGGGAAACTTTGCAATTGATTGAAATTATGTTAAATAACAGACCAAGAAAATCTTTAAACTGGAAAACTCCTTTGCAAGTTTTTATGTCTAATTTTGTAAATCATTTTGTTGCACTTGATACTTAAATCCGCACTTAACTTTTTTATTACTATTTACATCTACATAGATTAGCTATGAATGAAAAAATAAATCTGCTTCAGCAAAAAATTCAGGAAGCTTGCTTAGGCGGAGGGCAGGAAAAAATTGACGCCCAGCATAAAAAGGGAAAGCTTACTGCCAGAGAACGTATTCATTTTTTATTGGATGAAGGCAGTTTCGAAGAGATTGGCATGTTGGTGCAACATCGTTCCCGTAATTTTGGATTAGATAAGCAAACTTTTTTAGGCGATGGGGTAGTTACCGGGTATGGTACCATCAACGGGCGATTAGTATATGTTTTTTCACAAGATTTTACCGTATTGGGAGGTTCTTTGGCAGAGGCGCATGCTGAAAAAATATGCCGCATCATGGATTTGGCCATGAAAAACGGCGCACCGGTAATTGGGTTAAATGATTCAGGCGGTGCTCGTATTCAAGAAGGGGTAGTATCGCTGGCCGGGTATGCAGATATTTTTTATAGAAATACTCTGGCATCGGGAGTCATACCTCAAATCTCTGCCATATTAGGTCCTTGTGCCGGTGGGGCAGTGTATTCGCCTGCCATTACTGATTTTATTATGATGGTGGAGAATACCTCCTATATGTTTGTTACCGGTCCCAACGTAGTAAAAACAGTAACGCACGAAAATGTTACTTCTGAAGAATTAGGCGGAGCTCTGACTCATGCCACTAAATCTGGGGTAACCCACCTTACATATGCTAATGAAATTGAATGTATTCAAGGGATAAAAAAATTACTCAGTTATATTCCTCAAAACTGCGAAGAGCAGCCCATGCTGCTTCCATATGAACCGGGTGATGAAATTCGTCCTGCGTTGAATACCATTGTGCCCGAAAATCCAAACCAACCCTACGACATGAAAGAGGTTATTCATCAGATAGTGGATGAAGGAAGTTTTTTCGAGGTGCATAAAGATTATGCCGAAAACATGGTGGTAGGGTTTGCTCGGTTAGCCGGTCGGAGTATCGGGGTCGTTGCCAATCAACCCGCATATCTGGCTGGTGTGCTCGATATTAAATCTTCACTCAAAGCAGCCCGTTTTGTTCGTTTTTGCGATTGCTTTAATATACCATTGTTAGTTCTTGAAGACGTTCCGGGATTTTTACCCGGCACAGACCAGGAATGGAACGGCATAATAACCAACGGAGCAAAATTATTGTATGCATTTAGCGAAGCTACTGTTCCGCGTATTACAGTAATTACCCGCAAAGCTTATGGAGGGGCTTATGATGTAATGAATTCCAAACACATTGGAGCAGATATGAATTATGCCTGGCCAACGGCCGAAATTGCCGTAATGGGAGCGAAAGGTGCGGCTGAAATTATTTTTAAAAATGAAATTGCGGCTGCCGACGATAAAGAGGCTAAATGGAAAGAAAAAGAAAAAGAATATGCAGTTATGTTTGCCAATCCATACGAGGCTGCTGCCCGTGGATTTATTGATGAAGTAATTGTGCCTGACCAAACACGGATTAAACTGATACGCGCCTTTGAAATGCTTCAAAATAAAGCTGAAAAACTTCCAAGAAAAAAACACGGCAACATTCCGTTGTAGGTTTTGTTTGTAAAAGTTCTTATGAAGTAATTTTAGTAGGTTAAGTTTTCAATATTAAAATTGGATACAAAAATGAATGTACTTTTAATTGGTTCTGGCGGTAGGGAACATGCATTTGCCTGGAAGATTAGCCAGAGTAAACTGGTGGATAAGTTCTATATAGCTCCCGGAAATCCAGGTACTGAACAACATGGTATCAATGTTAAATTGGATATACTCAACTTTGATGAGGTGGCAGATTTTGTTAAAAATCATCAGGTTTCCATGATTGTAGTGGGGCCGGAAGAGCCCTTGGTTCGAGGTATTTATGATTATTTTAAAAATCATACCGAACTGAGTTTTGTTAAAGTTATTGGGCCTTCCAAAGCAGCAGCTAGACTTGAAGGTAGTAAAGACTTTGCCAAAGAATTTATGATGCGTCATCAGATTCCAACGGCAGCGTATCAAACTTTTACGAAAGATACTTTATACAAAGGATTTCAGTTTCTTGATACATTGAAGCCCCCTTATGTGTTAAAGGCCGATGGACTGGCAGCGGGCAAAGGGGTGTTGATTTTAGACAATATAGATGAAGCCAAGCGTGAACTGGCTATCATGCTGAGTGAAGCAAAATTTGGAGATGCCGGTAATAAGGTGGTGATTGAAGAATTTATGAAAGGCATCGAGTGTTCAGTGTTTGTCTTGACCGATGGTAAAAACTATAAGATTCTTCCTACAGCCAAAGATTATAAGCGGGTGGGCAAAGGCGACACAGGGTTGAATACCGGAGGCATGGGTGCCGTATCGCCGGTACCTTTTGCAGATGAGGAATTTTTAAAAAAGGTGGAAGAACGCATTGTTAAACCCACGGTGGCTGGGCTTGAAAAAGAACAAATTGTTTACAAAGGGTTTATTTATGTTGGATTAATGAATGTTAACGGAGACCCTAAAGTAGTGGAATATAATTGCCGCATGGGCGATCCTGAAACGCAAGCCGTGTTTCCTCGCATTAAATCGGATTTAATTGAATTATTTGAAACACTTGAACCCCAAACCCTCGATTCTAAATCGCTTGAAATAGATCCTCGAACCTGTGTAACCGTAGTGATGGTTTCTGGCGGCTATCCCGGAAATTATCAAAAGAACAAAGTAATTCATGGCTTGGATGATGTAAAAGGAAGTATTGTATTTCATGCTGGCACACGCCGAGAAGACAATCGCTTACTTACTTCCGGCGGAAGGGTTTGCTGCATTACATCGTTGGCATATGATATGAACGAAGCATTGCAGATGTCTTATCAAAACATACAACGCATTCATTTTGATGATTGCTATTACCGTAGCGATATAGGTTTTGATTTGCGTTAATTGCTCTGCATGCCGAGCAATAAAAGGAAAATTGAAGCCTTCATCAGCTTTTTTTGTTATCTTTGATAAAACGTTTATACAATTTAATTGTACTGCTCATGTCACTAACTGAAGTGATGAACATTCAAGTAGAAAAAACCACCCGCTCTAAAATACATGAAGTAAATTTCAATGATTTGCCCTTTGGAAAATACTTCAGCGACCACATGTTTTTAGCCAAAGCGATAAATGGGGAGTGGGGCGATTTTCAAATTAAGCCATTTGGACCAATTTCCATTCATCCGTCCATGTCGGCATTGCATTATGGCCAAAGTATTTTTGAAGGTATGAAGGCATATCGCGCCCCTAATGGTGATATTATGTTATTTCGCCCTTGGGAAAATGCTCGAAGATTAAACCGTTCAGCCCAACGAATGTGCATGCCAGATCTTCCGGAAGAATATTTCATGGAAGCACTAACCACCTTATTAGAAATTGATCAGCAATGGGTTTCAGGTAAAGAAGGACATTCATTATACATTCGGCCTTTTATGTTTGCTTCTGAGCCGGTGCTTGGAGTAAGGCCTGCCAATGAATATACCTTCATGATTTTTTCTTCGCCAGTAGGCAATTACTACAGCGGTCCGATAAAGCTAATGTTAGAAACCCGTTATTCACGGGCTGCCAAAGGAGGTACCGGAAATGCTAAAGCAGCCGGTAATTACGCAGCAGCCTTGTATCCGGCTAAGATGGGTCAGCAAAAAGGGTATAATCAGCAGCTATGGACTGATTCTTCCGAGCATAAGTACATTGAAGAGTCCGGCACCATGAACATTTTCTTTTTAATCAATGGTGTGTTGGTTACACCTCCCACATCTACTGATACCATTTTGGCGGGAATAACGCGTGATAGTGTAATTCGTGTGGCACGCCATTGGGGGGTTCCGGTAGAAGAGCGATTGATCTCCGTGGATGAAATGGATGATGCCATTGCTTCCGGAGCTTGTACCGAAATGTTTGGCGCTGGGACGGCTGCTACCATCGCTCATGTAGAACTTGTAAATATCAATGGAGTGGACAGGGTACTTCCTGCTTTAGAAAAACGAGAGTTTTCAAATAAAGTAGCCCGCTATCTTTCAGATATCCGCACCGGTAAAGTAGAAGATATTTTTAACTGGACGTTAAGAATACCGGTATAATCTTGATATGATAAGTTACCTTGTTTAATGCATTAGGAGTTGTATTTGTCGGAATAAGCTCAATACTACGATACTGAATGGTTATCCTGTTATTATGATAGCCGGTGATTGTTTTTAAAATCTATAAAACTTGATGATTTTCATGAGACAAAATTTCATTCCGGTAATTTTGATTGTTGTTTTCTACGCATTACTTTTAACTGGATGTTCAGTTCCAGCTTGCATACAATGCCAAAATATAGCGGGGTATCCAAATACTACCATTTGCCAGGACGCTTATGAAACAGCTTTGACCGAAGAAACTCCTCCTTGGAAAGAATATGCGGACGAAGCAATTAGGAAAGGTTGTGTTGCGGTACAGTAGGTTATGCAATAAAATTGTGAACCGTAAGTTATTATCGTATTTTTGCGCCAAATGAACCCGGTGTCTGTATTCAAAGTTCGATATGTATTGCTCTTGATGGCTGCCTTTTTATTAGTGGGTACAGGTTGTTCTACGAAAAAGAATAAGTTTTTGAACCGTTTTTGGCACAGCATGAATACCAAATTTAACGGGTACTTTAATGGGAATGAAGCAGTAAAACTTGGTATTCAGGAATTAGTAAAATCTCGTAAAGACAACTTTACCAAAATTATTCCGGTGTATGAATACGGTGATAAATCAAATTTTTCTTCACAGAATGCCCAGTGGGACCGAGCTATAAAGAAAGGAGTGATAATGATAAAAAAACACTCCATGCTTATTAATGGCAAGCAATACAACCGGTATATTGATGATTGCTATTTGATGATGGGCATAGCTCATTATTTTAAATTAGATTTTGATATGGGCATCGGCCAGTTGCGGTATGTAGCCGAAAACAGTGAAAAAAACAAAACCCGCCAAGATGCCCGAATTTGGATTGTAAGAAGCTATCTTGAGCAGGGAGAGTTAGCTGAGGCTGCTACCGCCATTCGCCAGGTGGATAAAGGAGCATTAGATAAAAAACAAAATGCTGATTATTGGGCCAGTGTGGCTGACTACCATATTCGCATGAAAGATTATATCGAAGCACTGGAAGATTTGAATAAAGCCATTGAATTTGAAAAGAAAAAGAAGCGTAAAGCAAGGTACCAGTTTATTCGTGGCCAATTATTTCAGCAATTAAAAGATAATGAAAAAGCCTATGAAGCATTTGCCACAGTACTGAAATTTAAACCTGAATACGAATTAGAATTTCAGTCAAAAATTAATATGGCTCGTACGGCAGGGAAGGATAGCAATGAAGACTTAAAGAAGTTGCTGAAAAAAATGCTAAAAGATGATAAAAACATTGAATACCAGGATCAAATTTATTACGCTCTGGCTACCATTTATCTAAAAGAAAAAAACAAAGAAGAAGCACTCAAAAACTTTAAAAAATCAGTGGCGGCCAGTGTAAATAATAAAAATCAAAAAGGCTTGTCATATTTAGAATTGGCACGTATTTATTTTGCTGACAGGAAATACGAACCGGCACAGGCTTACTACGACTCTACTTCTACTTCGCTGGATAAAGATCATCCGGAATATGAATCTGTGATGCGAATGAAAGAAAATCTTACGGAAGTGGTTTTAAATATTCGAATCATTCAGTTGCAAGATAGCTTACAGCGGTTAGCAGCGTTAAATGAGAAAGATTTGATGGCGTTTCTCGAAAATTATGTAGAAGATTTGAAAGCAAAAGATGAGGAAGCAAAAAACAATGTAAATAATAATGCTGGAATGGGGAATAATGCTATCGGGGGCGGAGAAGGGAAATGGTATTTTTATAATAATCAGGCGTTGGCCTTTGGATTAAATGAGTTTAAAAAGGTTTGGGGAAATCGTCCGTTGGAAGATGATTGGAGAAGAAGTAATAAAAACACCATTTCCTTTAATGATGGGGGAATTTCGCAGCCGGCTTACAATCCACGATACGATCCACAAACGTATCTAGCAGAAATTCCGCGTACAGATTCTGCCCTTCAGGCTTCCCGTGAAATGGTTTGGCAGGCTTTGTATAACTTAGGTTTGTTGTATAAGGAAAAAATATTTGACTACGAATTGTCTGCTGAATCCTTTGAAGATTTAGTGAAAAGAAACACAGATAATATCCATTTCCCGGTTACCTATTATCAGCTTTACTTAGTTTATAAAGAGTTAAAAAACATGGATAAATCTGAGTATTACAAAAATCTTATTCTTCGCGATTATCCAACCAGTGAATATGCGCGTATCTTAGAAAACCCTAGCTATATGCTCCAAAAAGAAAAAGATGATGATAAAGCCTCACCATTTTATGAGTTGGCTTATCAATCATATATTGCTAAACAATACAATGATGTACTTAATAAATGCGAAATTGCTAAAAGTAGGTATCCTGAAAGTAAAATACTTCATCGCTTTGCTTTATTGCATGCTTTAGCCAAAAAAGAGCTGGTTACATTAGAAGAATTTAAAAAAGATTTGAAAGATGTAATTGAACAATTCCCGGGAACTGAATCGGCACAAACTGCAGAACGCCTTTTGAAATTATTAAAGGGTGATGAGCCGGCTGAAAATAATGAAGTGAAAAATGATCAGCCCGAAGATACATCTGATAAAGTTAAAATTACCGAAAACAAAACCGATTCTGAACCCAAACTCAATACTCCATATATCAAAGACCTGAATGCCGAACATATTGTCATTATTATTATCCCTTCACTAAAAGGAAATATCAATGTTGCCACTCAAAAGCTTAATCAATTTAATGATGAGAATTTTTCCAATTCGGGGTTAAGTGTCAATACTTCATTGCTTGGAAATACATCGCAGGTTATGCTGATTCGTAAGTTTAAAAATGGTAATGAAGCCATCAATTATTTTTCACTATTTAATAAAAAAGATATTCTGTCTCAACTACAGTTAGGACAGGGAGTAAAAGCTTTCCCCATCACCATGGGCAATTATGCCTTGTTATTTAAATCGCAGGATATAAGTGGTTATGAAGCTTTTTACAATACCAATTATCCCAAGTAAACATTTGCTTTAAATTTATATCGGAAAATTATCTTCTTTCTGCTTGTTTCAATTTATTTATTATTTTAGTACAGCCAATTTTTGTATTCTATGATTAAAAATAAAACACAAATGGCAAAAAACATTCCAGTAGCTGAGGCTGTTTCTCCAAACCAAATCAATGTCGGTACGGTGATCCATGGAGATATTTTGTGCAATGGAAATATTCGCATAGATGGTACACTTCGGGGAAAAATTGAATGCTCTGGAAAAGTAGTAATAGGAACTTCTGGTCAGGTAGAAGGAGAAATAGTATGTTCCAATATTGATATTTTAGGACAAGTAAAAGGAAATATATTGGTAGCTGATAAAACTGCATTGAAGGCTTCCTGCCGTTTAACCGGAGACTTACAAACCGGTAGTTTATCCATTGAACCTGGAGCTGAATTTAATGGCAAGTGTACCATGACTGCTACTGCAGATATTCAATTGTTAATACAACAAAACATCAGGGAGTCTGTTCCTGCTTAAAACATTGAAAAAAAATACTGCCGATTATTTAAAATATACCGGTCTAGCCTTTCAAATGCTGGCCATCATTGCTGCCGGGGTGTGGCTGGGAATTTGGCTGGACAAGAAAACCCAAATGGCTTCTCCGGTTTTTACACTAGTTTTTGCGTTAATATCTGTACTTTTGGCCTTGGGTTTAGTTATTAAAGAATTCATCCGAAAAAAATAATTTCATGTCTCAACCAAGTAGTTCGACTCCTGCAGCACTTAAAAATTACTTTTTGTATTTATCGCTCATCACCGTGGTACTCATGGCCGTTTATTATTTCTTTAAGAATCAATTACCTGCTAATGCCAATTTTATTATTCCTGCTTTCTATGTTATTACCAGTGGTTCTCATTTTCTCTTACAGCGAGCCCTGACCCGGGAACCCAAAAAGTTTTACAATTATTTTTTAGCAGCTATGGCCTTTAAAATGTTGGCGTATTTATTGTTCTTGGCTGTTATGTTTCTCGGATTTCGAGGAATTACCATGGAGTTTGTGGCAGTTTTTTTTAGTTGCTATCTTGTTTATACTTTTTTCGAAATACTTATGCTTCGCCCGTTGATGAAGAGGCGCTAAATTTTAGCTTTCCTTATTAAATTACAAAAAATCAGTATGTGAGGATAGTTTTAACAGTTTCGGAAAATTCATTCCGCTAAATTTTTATTTGAAACCGAATTTGCTACTTTTGCGGTCTCAAAATGGGGGTTAGATATTTTAAACTGTATGATGAAGCCATTTAATTCCGCAATCCGAAATCTAATTATACTGTTGGTGTTTGCATTGTATATGCTGCCTTTAACAGCTCAGGAGCATCAGGAAAATCAAGAATATGCGGGTCATCCGGCTGCCGAAGTGCATCATGCAGAAGAGCATACCACAAACCATGAAGGAGATACTCATGGAGAAGAAAAGTTAGATTTTGGAGCATTTATTAAGCATCATATAGCAGATGATTATGTATTCCATATCATTGGTGATATTTCATTTCCCCTACCTGTAATTATTTATGAGCCCGGAAAGGGATTGGATGTGTTTATGTCCAGCGCTTTTCATCATGCCGATGAGAATCATTTAACCCGTGGTAAATATTATTATCATCATGGTAAATTATACATTCCTGAATTGGACGAAAATGGGCACATCGTGATGGATGAGCATGGGCATCCTGTGGGGAAACATGAGGCCACTTTGGGCGATTTGATTAGTGGTAATAAGCACGTGTTTTACAATTTTTCCATTACCAAAAATGTTTTTGGATTGTTATTGGCGGTTATACTCTTACTGGTTATTTTTCTTTCAGTAGCTAAAGCGTATAAGCAAAATCCCGGAAGAGCTCCTCGTGGCTTGCAGGGAGCCATGGAACCCTTGATTTTATTTGTGCAGAATGAAATTGCCATCCCTTTTATTGGTGAAAAGAAATATGCTAAATTCTTGCCTTACCTGCTTACCTTGTTTTTCTTTATATGGATTAACAACCTGCTTGGATTAATTCCTATTTTCCCCGGAAGCGCAAACGTTACTGGAAATATTGCAGTAACTATGACATTGGCCCTTTTCTCGCTAATCATGGTGCTAATCAATGGAAACAAACATTTTTGGGGGCATTTGCTGAATCCGCCTGGGGTGCCGTTTCCGGTTAAAATTATTTTAGTGCCCATAGAAATTATTGGAATCTTTACTAAGCCCTTTTCCTTAATGATACGTCTTTTTGCAAACATCACCGCCGGCCACATTATCATCATGAGCATTATTGGGATTACATTTATTGTACAAAGTTATGTAGTAGGAGTTATTACATCTGTATTTTCAGTGGCTATGTTTACGCTGGAATTACTGGTGGCGGCAATTCAGGCATATATTTTTACGCTGCTTACGGCTCAGATGATTGGTGGTGCGGTAGAAGAAGGGCATGGGCACGGAGATCATCATGAACACGAAGGAGTGCATCATTAATTTGGAATTATTAATCAATTATAATCACACGTTATGGCAAATTTGCTGAACATTTTGCTCGAATCTTGGGGTCCTTTGGGAGCCGGAATCGGAGCTGGCCTTGTTGCTATTGGAGCAGGTCTGGGTATTGGACAGATCGGTGGTCGTGCAGCTGAATCTATTGCACGTCAGCCGGAGTCTGCCAATGATATCCGCGGTGCTGCCATCATCTTGGCTGCCTTTATCGAAGGTGTTGCCTTGTTTGGTGCGGTAATTTGCTTCTTAGCAATGAGTGCCTAAAAAAATTAACGGAATCGTAGAGCGGTTGGCTCTTACGATTCCGTTTTTTGAAAATAATCAAAAATTATTAAGATAAGTATTCTATGGAATTGTTAAACCCCAATGTTGGCCTTGTATTTTGGATGATGATTTCATTTCTCATCCTGTTGTTTGCTCTTACAAAGTTTGCTTGGAAACCCATTGTAAGCGCTATTAAAAAACGCGAAGAGTCCATCAGCAACGCTTTAAATGCTGCTGCCGAAGCAGAAAAGCGTTTGCAATCCTTAAAAAGTGAAAATGAAAATCTTTTAGCACAGGCTCGTAAAGAGCGTGATGAGATTCTGAAAGAAGCTCGTGAAGTTCGAGAGCGGATGATTGCTGATGCCAAAAATAAAGCACAGGAAGAAGCCGATCGTTTAATAGCTACAGCCCGTGAAAATATTTATAATGAAAAGATGAAAGCCATGACGGAACTGCGTAACCAAGTGGCGCAGCTTTCATTAGAAATTGCAGAAAAAATTTTGAAGGAAAGATTGGCAGATGATGCCAAACAAAAAGAGACGGTTGAAAAAATATTAAAAGAAGTAACGCTGAATTAATCATGCAGGGAAATACTGTTTTAGCCGTTCGTTATGCACAATCCTTGGCATCCTTGGCTCAGGAGAAAGGGGCTCTTGATGCGATGTATTATGATATGCAGAAAATTTCTGAAGTGTTTGCATCAGAGGCTGAATTTCGGGCTTTTTTGCGCAGTCCGGTAATCAATGCCTTAACCAAGCAAGCCGTGCTTGAAAAAGCCTTTTCCGGAAAAGTATCTGAGCTTACACTTTCATTTATAAAAAAATTGGCAGATGCCCGTAGGGAAAAGTATTTGGGAGATATAGCCGATGCGTTTATCCGTCATTACAAACAATTAAAAGGTATTCTTACGGTTCACGTAACCTCTGCTGTACAGTTGGATGATGCGTTGCGTGCTAAAATTGTGAACTTGGTAAAGTCTAATCCTGAATATGCCAAAGCGTCCAGCATTGAGTTGGATGAAAAAGTTGATAAAAATATTTTGGGAGGCATCATTGTGCGTATTGGCGATAAGCAAATAGATTCCAGCTTTGCTACCCGAATTAATGAATATCGCAGGGCTTTTGAAGATAATCCATATGTTATAGAATATTAATCAGAATAAATTCGTGAATCATGGCAGAAATTAAAGCAGCAGAAGTAACAGCCATTCTCAGAGAACAGTTGTCAGGATTGAAAAATGTATCCGAACTGGAAGAAGTAGGTTCTGTATTGCAAATTGGTGACGGGGTTGCCCGCATATATGGTTTGAACAATGTAGAATCAGGTGAATTGGTTGAATTCCACAATGGCCTGAAAGGTATTGTATTGAACCTGGAAGAAGATAATGTTGGTGTAGTATTGTTGGGTGAATCTCAAGGAATTAAAGAGGGCGACACCGTAAAACGTACTCGTCGTATTGCTTCTATTCGGGTAGGCGAAGGCGTGGTTGGCCGTGTAATTAATACCTTGGGTGAACCTATTGATGGAAAAGGGCCTATTCAAGGTGAATTGCTTGAAATGCCCTTGGAGCGTAAAGCTCCGGGTGTTATTTTCCGCCAGCCAGTAAATGAGCCGCTGCAAACCGGTATTAAAGCCATTGATGCCATGATCCCCATTGGCCGAGGCCAGCGCGAATTAATCATTGGCGATCGTCAAACCGGTAAAACAGCGGTAGCTATTGATACAATTATTAATCAAAAAGAATTTTACGAACAAGGCAATCCGGTTTATTGTATTTATGTAGCCGTGGGTCAAAAGAGCTCTACGGTAGCTGCTATTGCAAGCACATTAGAAAAAGCCGGTGCCATGCCTTATACGGTGATAGTATCTGCATCTGCATCTGATCCGGCTCCCATGCAGTTCTATGCACCCTTTGCCGGTGCTGCTATTGGAGAATATTTCCGTGATACCGGCCGTCCGGCATTGATTGTGTATGATGACTTGTCTAAGCAAGCGGTAGCTTATCGTGAAGTGTCATTGTTATTACGTCGTCCTCCGGGCCGCGAAGCTTATCCGGGTGATGTGTTTTATTTGCACAGCCGTTTATTAGAGCGTGCCGCTAAAATCATCGCTAATGATGAAATAGCTGCTAAAATGAATGACTTACCTGAATCTCTTAAAGGCAAAGTGAAAGGAGGTGGTTCGCTTACGGCTCTTCCGATTATTGAAACCCAGGCCGGTGACGTTTCAGCTTATATTCCAACCAATGTTATTTCTATTACTGATGGCCAGATCTTCCTCGAGTCGAACCTATTTAACTCCGGTGTGCGTCCTGCCATTAACGTAGGTATCTCTGTATCACGGGTAGGAGGTAATGCTCAGATTAAATCGATGAAAAAAGTGGCAGGTACTTTAAAGTTGGATCAAGCGCAATATCGCGAATTGGAAGCTTTTGCAAAATTTGGTTCCGACTTGGATGCTGCTACTAAATCAATCTTAGATAAAGGTGCCCGCAACGTAGAAATTTTGAAGCAAGGCCAGTATTCTCCACTTGCCGTTGAAAAGCAAATTGCCATTATCTATGCCGGAACTAAAAACCTGTTGCGTTCAGTGCCTGTTAATCGGGTGAAAGATTTTGAAAATGATTATCTCACTGTGTTAGAACTGAATCACCGAGATGTACTTGACCGGTTGAAGAAAGGTGAATTTAATGATGAAATTACCGGCGTACTGGAAAAAGTTGCCGCTGATGTTGCTAAAAGGTTTCAAGCTTAATTTGACGGAATACTATGCCAAATCTGAAAGAAGTTCGCAACCGGATTACATCCGTTAATTCAACGAAACAAATTACCAGTGCTATGAAACTGGTAAGTGCTGCCAAGTTGAAAAAGGCTCAGGATGCAATTACACGGATGCGTCCATACGCCAATAAACTCAAAGAAATACTTTCTAACCTAAGTCAAAGTATGGATGCCTCTGAAGGCATTTATTCTCGTCAGCGAGAAGTGAAAAATGTGTTGCTGGTTGTGGTAACTTCCAACCGTGGATTATGTGGAGCCTTTAATGCCAACGTGATAAAGAAAGCCAATCAGGTAATTGAAACAATGTATGCTAAACAATTAGCAGAAGGTAAAGTACAGATAATCACTATTGGTAAAAAGGCAACTTCTTTCTTTTCAAAGAAACAAGGAGTAGAGTTACTTTCTTCTCATGATGAGCTCTTTGCGTCACTTACCTTTGAAGCAATAATCCCAGTTGCTGAAAAGGTCATGAAGCTTTTTGCTGAAGGTAAAGTTGATAAAGTAGAATTTATTTATAACCAGTTTAAATCTGCCGGAACACAATTGGTAACACAAGAGCAGTATCTTCCAGTTTTACCGCCGGTCACCAGCGAAAAAGCAAGTATTATCAGTCAGGATTATATTTTTGAACCATCTAAAGCCGAAATTGTAGAGAATCTTATTCCACTATCATTAAAAACACAGTTTTTTAAAGTGTTATTAGATTCGCATGCTGCTGAGCACGGTGCTCGAATGACTGCGATGCACAAAGCCACAGATAATGCCACAGAGCTACTTAGAAACCTTAAGTTAAGTTATAATAAAGCCCGCCAAGCTGCTATTACCAACGAAATTCTCGAAATTGTAGCAGGGGCAGAAGCGCTCAAAGGATAATCAAGAAGCGGCAACAGCCGCTTTTTTTATTTACTTTATGATATAATTATATCGGCTATCCATGAAGGCATTACTCACAGTATTACTACTTGTTATCTCTAATGTTTTTATGACCTTTGCTTGGTACGGGCATTTAAAATTTAAAGAATATCCGTGGTTTACCAAGTTAGGATTATTGGCTGTTATTCTCATCAGTTGGGGGCTTGCCTTTTTTGAGTATATCTTTCAGGTGCCGGCTAATAAAATAGGTTTTAGAGGCAATGGAGGTCCTTTTACCTTATTTCAGCTTAAAATATTGCAAGAAGTTATTACGTTGGTAGTTTTTACTTTGTTTGCCATATTGCTTTTTAAGAACGAAAGTTTTCGATGGAATCACTTAGTAGCTTTTATTTTCCTTGTATTAGCAGTAATTTTTGTTTTTTGGAATAAAGACCAATTGCATTAAAATAAAAAAGCACCTCTTGTAAGGTGCTTTTACGTTGCCCGAGCTGGATTCGAACCAACACAGTCAGAACCAAAATCTGAAGTCCTGCCATTAGACGATCGGGCAATCTTGATGGATTCGAGTGCAAAGATAATAAAAAATCGATTTTCAAAAATATAACATTGTGAATTTCTTTTTTTACGGTCAAGGTTGAATAGTTGTTGTGAAGCAGTTGATTTATATTTATATTTGTTGTTAATCATTAAAATAAGTAAACACAATATTATGGCGGGAATCAACAAAGTAATTCTGGTTGGCAATTTAGGCAGAGACCCTGAAATCAGAAGTTTGGAAAATGGTGCAATGGTGGCAAAATTTCCATTAGCAACCAGTGAAACATATAAAAACCGAAATGGAGAACGAGTAGAAACTACCGAATGGCATAATGTAGTAATGTGGCGTGGATTAGCTGAGATTGCGGAAAAATATCTTAGAAAAGGAAGCCGGGTATATATTGAAGGTAAAATTCGAACTCGCAGTTATGATGATAAAGATGGGAATAAAAAGTATATTACTGAAATTGAAGCGGATAACATGCTGATGTTAGATGGTCGAGGTGACCGTCCGGACACTGGTGGAATACCATCTTATGAGCATCCAATTTCATCAACTACTCCACCATCTGCGCCTTTGCCCAATACACCTGAACCTGATGACTTGCCCTTTTAAGGTTTAACCAATTCGCATCCCTTGGACGACCCTCTTAGTTATTACCAACAGGTTAACCCCGTGGCTGCCGGACTTGGTTTGCACCATGCTGGATATGTTTTAGCAGTGTTTTTGCTGCTCGTTTGCTCTGCCATGATTTCGGCATCTGAAGTAGCGTTTTTTTCACTTTCTCAAAAGGAGATTGATGAAATAAAACAAGATTCTCTTAGAAAAAATGTACAACTATTGTTGGGTTATCCTAAAAAGCTTTTAGCTACTATTCTTATTGCTAATAATGCAGTAAATATTGCCATTGTAATTTTATCTGGTTTTTTAATGACCGATTTACTGACTGAGGTTCAATGGCCTGAATGCTTGTTATTTACCATTAAGGTCGGAGTTGTTACGTTTTTTATTTTACTATTTGGTGAAATAGTGCCTAAGATTTACGCTACGTATCAGCCACAGTCTATTATTAAAATTATGACTACTCCATTGGGGATTTTAAATGTTGCTCTTTCATGGGTAAGTGCCCCGTTGATTGTATCCGGAAATTTTTTGGACAAACGTTTAAAAAAACATGAATTATCCCTCTCTGCCAACGAATTGAACCGTGTGATTGAAATGACTAATGACGAGTCTGTTACCGAAGAAGAAAAGAAAATTTGGAAAGGGGTGGTAGAATTTGGTACGATTACCGTAAAAGAAACCATGAAACCCCGAACCGATGTGATGGCAGTGGAATATGATACCACTTTTCAGGAATTGCTTGGATTTATTTTACAAGCAGGCTATTCACGGATCCCCGTTTATCGCGAAAACTTTGATGACATAGCCGGAGTGCTTTATATCAAAGATGTTTTGCCTTATATTCATGAAGAGGGAAATTTCGCTTGGCAACAATTAATTCGTCCTCCGTTTTTTGTTCCTGAAAATAAAATGATTGATGATTTGTTGAAAGAATTTCAGGAAAAGAAAATGCACATGGCCATTGTGGTAGATGAATTTGGCGGTACCTCTGGCATTGTTACCTTAGAAGACATCATTGAGGAAATTGTAGGTGAAATCAATGATGAGTTTGATGATGAAGATTTGATTTACTCCAAGTTAGATGAACACAATTACGTTTTTGAAGGGAAAACAACCTTGGTAAATCTCTGCCGAATTATTCAGATTCCCTACGAACAGATTGAACCTTACGCCGGCGATGCCGATACCTTAGCTGGGTTGATATTGAATATAAATGAACGCCTTCCGGAAAGAGGCCAGGTAATCACGATAACCAACCTTCGTTTTACGATCGAGTCAGTGGATAAACGACGCATTAAGCGGGTAAAAGTGACTATTTTAAATGAATCTTCCGACCAATGAAGCAAATTGTATATCTAATAAGTGTTCTTATAGTCCTTTCTGCTTGTGGGGGTGGAAAAACTTATACACCGAAGCCTAGAGGCTATTTTCGAATCGAAGTTCCGGAACATGCTTATCAAAAATATGATACCGTTTGCCCATTTTATTTTGAATATGCCCATTTGGCACAAATAAAACCTTACAGCGGACAAGAAACTCAGCAGCCATGCTGGTTTGATATTTATTATCCTAAATTCAGGGCAACCTTGCATTGTAGTTATGAATCGGTAAATAATGATTTGAAAAAATACATAGATGATGCCCAAACCCTCGTGTTTAAGCATGTAATCAAAGCTTCAGGAATTGAAGAGGCAACTATTGCAGATCCGGAATACAAAGTTTACGGCACGGTGTATAAATTACAAGGTGATCCGGCTACTCCCTATCAGTTTTACTTAACCGATAGTACCCGGCATTTTTTCCGTGCAGCTTTGTATTTTGATTATAAGCCCAATTACGATTCTCTTCGTCCCATCCTTGATTTTCTAAAACAAGATGTGGATCATATGATTGAAACTTTTCAATGGAAATAAGTTTTGCATGGGTTTTGATAGCAGGTTTTAGATTTTTTTAAAATACATATTCGAATAAACCGTAATAAGTTTTCTATTTTTGAACTTAACATATTATTAAAACATGAAAAAGATTCTTTTAAGTTTCAGCGTTATTTGCATTAGCTTGTTAACATTTGCCCAGTTTGAAGGCGAAGTGAAGTACAGTATAAGCATCAGTGGGGATAAAGAAATTGAACAACAGAAAGCCATGATGCCAACCCATTACCGTATGTTATTCAGAAATGGCGATTCTAAGTTTATTCAAGAAGGAGGAATTATGGCTTCCATGATCGGTGATATTATTACGAAAGGAAATGAAGGAAAAACCTATTTCGTAAATCACACTACCAAGATGGTGAATGAAATTACCCCCAAAGAATCTGATAATAAAACTGAAATTAAACCGATTGTTACGAAGGAAAATGAAACTGTAAAAATTCTTGGCTATCAGTGTCAGAAATATAAAGTAGTGATGAAAAACGATAAAGGTGAAGATGCTGTAACTACCTATTTATGGGCTGCAAAAGATTTAAAAGTAAATACAAAAGGAGGTAGCAAAAAATATGGTACAGGCCAATTTCAATACGAAGGAGTGGAAGGATTTCCATTAAAAATGCAGGTGGTAACCAAAGCACAAGGTGCTAACATGACCATGACCATGACCGCTGTGAATCTTTCTACCACTGCCCCGGATGCCAAAGAATTTGAAATTCCAGTAAACTATACAAAAGAAGAAGGATTGCCAGCCGTGCTTAAAATGGCTGAAATGATGGGCGGTAATAAATAACAAAAACAGTACTATCTTAGTGAAGAAACCATCGGCAACGGTGGTTTTATTATTTCAAAAATTTTATTAAAAAATTTTAATCATACTGTTTTATAGGGGGGTGGACGCTTGCTTCTCCGCCTCGTAGGGGCGGATTCACCCGTTGCCCCGTTGCCCCAACCCGTCAGGTTGTGAAAAAATTTGTTGAAAAATGAATTTTCAAAAAATAGCGTTGTAAAATTGGTTGGGAGCTTATTATTTCGCTTTTAACGATAGCAATTTTTTAGGCGGCTAATTTTGCTTCAAAAAATAATGTTCGTATAAAGGCTTGTTTTGGGTTCGTTTTTTCTAAAAACAGCCCTCCCTTCCGGTATTTTGGCTTCCAGGCATGGAGTTTTTTCATCGGTTCTTCAAAACCGAGTATGTTTTGGGTTCGTTTTATGTTATAAACGGTCATGATTAAACCCTATAATAAATCGTACCGCATTATCTTTTTCTAT